>JAKOQZ010000089.1 GCA_029778105.1 Pseudomonadota bacterium
CCGCCCACAGGATCACATCACCCTGGAAATGGCGCCACTTGAAATCCGTCATCGTTCCGTCCGTCCAATCTCCGCCAAGCATGCTCAAGCTTCACGATTTTTGCAACAGAGCCTCGCTGACTATGAGCAGCGCATGACGCCGAGCCGCGCCGCTGAATTGCTCCGGCTCCCATCGTCCAATCATGCGGCCTTCGCGGAAGCGGCGCGCGGCGCTGATAGAATCCTTCTCGCAGGGGGTGCCATTTACCGGGACGCGATGCGGCGCGCGATCGGCCAGCATCCGAGCATCGCAGAGACGGACGGCGGGGGGATCGGCATCCACCGGCAGCAGTTGCGGCGTTGGCTTGCCGTGGACCGCGACACGACCGGGGCGGCTCCCGTCCAGAGCCTTGATGCCTTTGCCCGCGAGCGCGGATTGGTGACGATGGCCGAGGCGCGGGGCCATATCCACGCCGGGTTGCGTTCAGCGCCGACGACCAAGACTTTCCGCAGATGGTATGAGAGCGAAACGCGCCGCCTGTTGATCGAGGCAGGCAGGACCGCGAGCCTCTATCAAGCGGCGATCGACGCGGGAACAATCATTGCACCGCCTCGCGCGACCCTTGAGGAAATCGCCAATGGCCACCCCGATCTAGAGTCGACGCACGCTGCGCGCCGCGTGCTGGAAAAGCGCCGCGCCCGTCGCGAGCTGGCGGAGAGGGAAGCCGCGTGACGGGCCGCCCGCCTATCGGCCACAACGGAGGCCCGGCGCTGGACGATACCCCGCCAGCTCCGCCGCGTTTGCCCTATGATGCCGCCTGCGTGCGCTGCATCCATTGGACGCCGCCCAGCGAGCGGGAGGAATCCGATTATCGCTATTGGGCAATGACGGGGCGCGGGCGGCGCGTGAAGGAGCCGAGCGGCCATTGCTTCCGCGTGATGCACAGGCCCGGAGGCCCACTTTCATTTTCGGGCACGATGGGCCGGAGCAGTTGCTATAACTACGAGGCGAAGCCGCCGCCTGCCTATCGACCCAGCGGGCAAGGCTTTGTCACCATTTGGGGGCCGGGTGACAAGATTCTCTGGCAGGGGCGCGAGGGCGAGGAACCCGCCGAGTTCCGACAAGGCGAGCTGGACCTATAGACAGGGCGAAGGAAGGTAGAGCGATGAAGGTTGAGACGCGGCAGACGATCGAGCGCCAGATTGCGCGGAAAGCGGCCGAGGGGCTGATTGCGGGCGGCTATGCCGTGTCGGTCTATGACGGCGAGGAAATCGCCTTGGAGGCGTCCACGGACGTTAAGGCGATCATGGCCGCCATGTTCGCCACCGACGAGGATTATCTATTCGCCATGAAGCCCGACGAGGCCGGGAAGATGGAGCGGCAGGGCTATGCCCGCTTCATCTACGGCAACGAAGGTTGGGACGTGATGAGCGACTACACCACCAATCTTGAAAGCGAGCTGGCGGGGGCGAAGGCCGAAGCCGACAAGCTGGAAACGCGGCACGGATAAGGAGCGCCTGCTATGGAAACCATCGACTTGACGCCGACATGGGGCGAAATCGGCTTGCTGTATGTCCGCCTTGCGGAATCTGGCGAGACGAAGGCCCTCACGGAAATGCGGGGCGAGGTCGCGCGG
>JAKOQZ010000090.1 GCA_029778105.1 Pseudomonadota bacterium
GCGGCGCTGAGCAACGCGCGCGCATCGCGCGCCGCGGCGGCGGACAGCAGCACGCCGTCCTCGATCTCGCCCAGCTTCTCGCGCGGGATGTCGGCCGAGAACGCCCCGCGCGTGCCGGAACGCGCGAGATGCGCGGCATAGACCTGGCGCATGAACGCCAGCTCTTCCGCCTTCGCCCCCGGCCATGTGAGGTCGGCCGGCAGCAGGCCCGCCACGGCATGGGGCGACGCGCCCGGCGCTGCGCCGAGATTGGCGAGGGCCGTGCGCGGCGCGGCCAGCGCGGCGAGCGAAACGGCGATCAGCGTGCGGCGCGTCGGCATGGGTGGGAGTAGGGCGGAGGGAGGTGCCTTCTGCAAGGCCCCCTTCCGGGCTGTCGCCCACCGTCCCCCGACGGGGGAAGGCCCAAGTTCTGAAACAGGGCCGCGTGGCTTGAGGATCAAGGCCTTCCCCCGTCGGGGAAAGGTGACCCAAGGGCGGAAGGGGCATGGCAGGGTGCGTGGTTCGAGGCCCCGCTGTGCGGGGCGCCTCACCATGACGACGAGGTTGGGCTTACCCCACCAGCCCCGCAATCGCCTTTGGGGCGTCCTGGAGGGCATAGGGGTTCAGGAACTGCCGCCGCCACATCAGCGCGCGGTCGACCTCGCTGACCTGTGCCTCCACCGCCACCGCGTCGAACCTGTCGCGGATGGTCGTCGCCTGATGCGCCACGATGGCCTCGGCTTCTTCCGCGCTCAGCAGGAACGACGCCGCCGATTTCAGGCAGAGGTCGATGCGGGAGAAATTGAGATTGCCGTGGATCAGCATCGCCTGGCCGGCTTCGCCGCCGCTGCGCGCCTGGGGGCAGATGTCGTAGGCGGGGGTGAGCTCAAGATCCGACCCGTTCCAGAACGCGGCATGGTTGCGCGCGTGGTCGTCGGTGTTGCCGCAGAGGACGTTGAAGGTGAGGCGCGCGAACAATTCCTTCAGCGTCGCCTTGGGCTGCACGAAGCGGTGGCGGATGACGGTGGCGAAATCCTCGTAAGAGGCATAGCGCGCATTCATCTCGTCGAGCTCGAGCAGCGTCAGGCACGAGATCATCTGGTGACGCCGCCAGCCGGTGGCGACGCGCGTGCGGTCGAAGCGCTGGATCAGCAGCACGTCCTTGCCCGCCGCGTGGGTGAGGCGCACCGGCGCGGCGTCGATGCCGCATTCGGCCGCGAGGCGCATCGCGCAGAACTCGGCCTTCACCACCGAATAGAGATCGTTCTGGGACGAGAACTTGGCGATGTATTTGTGCGCGCCGTCGACGATGAGCGCCTTGGGCCGCGCGCCGCCGATGGAGGAGCCATGCAGCAGCGCCTGATCGAGCTCGGGGTTCAGCGGCACGCCGTTCTCGACGTTCTCGGCGGCGTCCATCAGCTCGTCCAGCGTGGCCGTTTCCGTCTCGCGCGGTTTGTACTGGGTGGGCGAGGTCTGGAAGTCGAACGCGCCGATGCGGTCGGACCCGCTCTCCAGCAGGAAGGTCAGCTCGTCGAAATGCGCCGGATCGACATTGCGCGCCGCAGCGCCGAGACGGCGATTGATGATGACCCGCCGCCCCCACGCATCGGGCGCCGCGTCGCGGATCGCGCCCGGCATGGCGAGCCCGTTGAGCAGAGGCAGC
>JAKOQZ010000091.1 GCA_029778105.1 Pseudomonadota bacterium
AGCAGGCGGCGGGCGCCGGGGTGGAATCGCTGGAATGGGGCAATCCGATCTGGAACGCGGCGGTGCAGCTCGATGCGGATACCGCCCGCGCCGCTTTCGATGCCCTCTCGGGCGAGATCCACGCTTCGGCCAAGACGGCGCTGCTCGAGGATAGCCGTTTCGTGCGCGATGCCGCGCTCGACCGGCTGCGCGCGCCGGGCGCCGGGCATCGAACGGTCTGGGGCCGCGCCATCGGTTCGTGGGGCCACATTCGCGGCGACGGCAACGCCGCCCGGCTCGAACGCTCCACCGGCGGCCTGTTCCTCGGCGCGGACGGCGCAGTTTCGGACACCATCCATCTCGGGGTTCTGGCCGGCTATAGCCGCACCGATTTCGACGTCCGGGACCGGGCCTCATCCGGGGACAGCGATAACTACCATCTGGGCGCCTATGCCGGGGGCCAGTGGGGGCCGATGGCCGTCCGGGTGGGCATCGCCCACACCTGGCATCGTCTCGACACGACCCGCTCGGTCGCCTTCCCGCGCTTTTCGGATGCTCTCCGGGGGAAATACAAGGCCGGAACCACGCAGGTATTCGGCGAGGTCGGCTACGGCTTTGCCGCCGGATCGGCCACCGTGGAACCCTTCGCCAACCTCGCCTACGTGAATCTGCACACCGATGGCTTCACCGAACGGGGCGGCGCGGCGGCGCTGACCGCCAAGGGAGAGAGCGTCGATGCGACCTTCTCGACACTCGGCCTGCGCGGTTCGTCCGGCCTCGGAAGCCATCTCAAGGCCACGGCGGCGCTCGGCTGGCGTCATGCCTTCGGCGACCTGATCCCGCTCTCCGGCCTGGCGCTCGCAGGCAGCGACAGATTCACGGTCGCGGGCCTTCCCGTCGCCAGGGACGCCGCGACGGTCGATGCCGGCCTCGATCTGGCGATTGGCGACACCATCGCTCTCGGCATCGCCTACAACGGCCAGTTCGGCTCCGGCATCGCCGACCATGGCGCGCGGTTCAATGTCAGCCT
>JAKOQZ010000092.1 GCA_029778105.1 Pseudomonadota bacterium
AGCGTCTTCTCGCCGTATTGCGCAAGACCCTGCAGATCGGCCGCCGGATAGATGCAGCCCGCGCCGTCGCGGTCGAGTTCGGCCTTGTAGGCCTTCCAGTCGACGCCCAGCACCAGCGCGCCCTTGCCGGCGAGCGCCGTCGCGGTGGCGGCGGCATCGCCGTCCCAGCCTTTCGCGCCGGAGAGAAGGATCGCGACCGACGCCGGATCGCCCGCCGGCGCGATCACCTGCACCGTGCCGAAGCGGCCGAATTTGAGCTGAGGGTCGGCGGCGAAAGCCGGCGTGAGCGCCGCCAGCGCCGCGGCGAGGGCCAGAACGCGGCGGATCATTGCGCCTTCCCGCCGGTGAGATCGCGATAGGCCGCGAGATATTGGGGCATCCAGTTCTTCTCCACGCCGAAGCCGTGGCCGACCTTCGGGAGCGTGACCACTTTCGCGCCGGGAATCTCGCCGATGAAGTCGATGGTCGCCTGCGCCGTGCAGACCTGGTCGATCATGCCCTGCAAGGCGGTGAAGCCGGCAAGGCCGGTGACGGCGGCGGAATAGAGAAAGCCGGTGTGGATCCTGGACACGTCAAGATCGGCGGCGCCGCCCTTGGCGCAGATCGGGCGGTGGTTCTCCATATCGGGGCAGAAGCCGAGCGCGACCGAGCCCAGCACCGCGCCCTTGGGCATGGCGGCCTGCGCGATATAGGCGGCGGTGGCGCCCGAGGAATATCCGGCGAGGATCAGCGGCGCGCCGTCGGGCACGCCCATGGCCTTGCGTTCGCGCGCGGCGAAATCGGCCAGCGTGCCGCCGAGATCGCCGCATTCGCCGCCCGGTGCATCGTCGAGCGCTTTCAGCAGCTTGGGCGTGTCGATCGCCGCCACCGCCGCGCCCTCCTTGGCCAGCGTCTTGGCCATGCCGACGACGCCCAGATTCCAGCCCCCGTCGCCCGACAGGAAGATCACCATGGCGTTCGGCGCGCCCGACGGCGCATAGGTCGCGGCCGGCGACAGCGGCACGGGCATGGCCTGCGCCAGACCGCCCAGCAAGACTGCGGCCGCCGCCGCCAAGGATGCGCGTTTCATTTGCGGATCACTCCCTGAAGGCCGCCCGAGACGAGGGCGGTGACATGAATGAGGATGCGGGCCAGCGGCGCGCCGCCGGGCGAGATGAGGTAGCGCGCTTCCCAGCGCGGCATGAATTTCTGCTTGTAGGCCCTGAGGCCCTGGAAATTGTAGAGCGCGCCGAAGCGGCTGAAGACATAGCTGCCCGCGCGCTGCCACAGCGGCGCCAGCCTGTGGCGCGACAGTCCCGACATCGGCGCCATGCCCAGATTGAAATGGCGATAGCCCTCTTTCTGGCCCCAGAGCAGCACCGACACGAACAGCAGATCCATCAAGCCCTGCGGCGGATGGGGCACGTGCCGCATGAGATCGACGGATAGCTCCGCCCGCTCCGCGCCCAGCCAGAGATTGGCGAATGCGAGGAGATGGCCTTCGCCGTCGCGCACCACGGCGAGAGGCCCGCGCGCCAGATAATCCGGATCGAAGTAACCGAGCGAGAACCCCTTTTCTCCGCCCGTCTTTTCCGCAAGCCAGGCGTCCGACACGGCGCGCAGCTCGTCCATCATCGCCGGCACGTCGGCCGCCGGAACGACGGCGAAGACGAGGCCCTTGCGCTCGGCGGCGCGCGCGCCCTGGCGCAGCCCCGCCATCTTGCCGCCGGCCAGCGTGAAGCCCGCCAGATCGACGATCGCCTCTTCGCCCAGCTTGTGCGCCGCGAGGCCGGCGTCGAGATAGAGCGGCAGCATCGTTTCCGACGCCTGATAGAAGACCGGCCACAGATCGGCGGCGTCGCAGTCTTCCAGGAACTTCCACAGCAGCTCGCGGCGGCTTTCGGCATCGGGCGCGACCGGATCGCCCAGCGCGACGCGGCTGCGGCCCGACTGCGCGAACATGATGAAGCCGGTGCGCGCCTCGTTGAACAGGAAGCTCTTGTCGCCCAGAAGCGCGAGCTGCGCATAGGTGCGGGGCGATGTGCCGACGACGGCGGCGGCGGCGGCGAGATCGGCGGCGGCGACGGCGGGCGGCGCGACGCCGTGGCGGCGGAGCGTCAGCATCCAGATCAGCAGCGCCGACAGAACCAGAACCGTGCCGAGCAGCAGGCCGCGCAGGAAGCGTCCCGCATCGTTGTCGACCGATGTCGTGGTGAGCAGCGCGGAATCGTAGGGAACGTCGCGGAAGACGTAGAAGCCGAGCCAGACGCTGAAGGCGAGCGTCGCGGCGATGGCCGCCATCCAGACCGGCGTCAGCCCCAGGCCGAAGCCGGAGGCCCGGCGGTAGAAGATCGACCGCGAGGGCCACAGCAGCGCAATGGCCGCCGCCGCCAGCAACGCCTCTTCATAGTCGGCGCCCTTCAGCAGCGAGGCGAGGACGCCGATGCCCAGCACGACCAGCGTGACGTTGAAGGCGTCGCGGCGGCGGCGCGCGAGGCCGCGCGCAAGGAACAGCAGCGCGATGCCGGCCGCGACCGAAGCGAGGTGCGAGACCTCGATCACCTCGATGGGCAGGAAATCGTCGAGAAAGGCGAGGCGCGCATCGAGGCCCGGCGTCGCCGCCGACACGAGGAAGACGCCGCCCACCGCGAAGGCCGCCACCGCCATGAGCGGCGGGGTGAAGAAGATCAGTCCGGGCGCCAGCGCGCGGCGCGCCTGCTTGAACAGCGCGCGGTGACGCATCGCCTCGGCGGCGACGAGCGCGAGCGCCGCGAGCGTCAGCGGCGCGATGTAATAGACCGCGCGATAGAGGATCAGCGGACCGGCCAAGGCCGCAGCGCCGCCCTGGGGCGCGAGCAGCGTCACCATCGCCGCCTCGAAGACGCCGATGCCGCCCGGCAGATGGCTGAAGAGCCCGAGCGCCTGCGCAATGAGGAACGCCGCCAGCACCTCCTGCGGCGCGGCGACGTCCGCCGGCACAAGAGCCACCAGCACCAGCCCGGCGACGGTCCAGTCGGCGAGCGAGACGGCGATCTGGGCCAGCGCCATGCGGGGCGCCGGCGCCGACAGGGCGACGCCGCCGATCCGGATGGGCCGCCGCCACCACCGCGCCGATGTCAGATAGGCCGCCGCGATTCCCAGCGCGCCGAGGCCGGTGGCGATCGCCATGCCGCGCTGCCCCACCGCGTCGAAGGCGAACGGCGCGAGGACGATCGGGCCGAGCCACAAGGTGACGGTGGAGAACGCCGTCATCCGCGCCGCCGCCGCGCCGCCCGCCGCGCCATAAAGGCGCAGGCGCAGCGCGCCGCTGGTCAGCACCGACAGGCCCAGACTGTTGGAGAAGGCATAGACGACCGGCGCGCCCCAGAGGATGCGCGCGAGCGGCAGCGCCGCGCCGGCATAACGGGCCGCCATGACGTCGTAGAGCGCGAGGATGGCGAAGCTGAGACAGGTGAACGCCGCGGCGAGCGCCAGCGCGCCCCAGCTGACCGCGCCGATCGAAGCCGTCAGATCGTCATAATGTCCGTCGGCCAGAAAGAGATGGATGATCCATGCCGCGCCCAGAAGCGCAGCGAAAGGCAGGATCGCGAGAAGCCGGAGAAGCCAGAGGCGCATAGGCAGGCGGGACGGAGGGAGCGTCACCCTACGCGCGCGCTCATGTCCCGCCTATGTCTTCGGCGTGAATTCGCCGTAACCCCGCCGCTAGTCGTTCGCGCGGATGAAGTCGCGCACACGGGGCTGGATTTCGGTGCGCCAGCGCGTGCCGTTGAAGACGCCGTAATGGCCGACGCCCGGCTGGATATAGTCGAGCTTGCGCGCCTTGGGGATGTTGGGACACAGATCGTGCGCGGCCTGGGTCTGGCCGATGCCCGAGATGTCGTCGTTCTCGCCCTCCACCGTCATCAGGCCCATGTCCTTGATGGCGGCGGGCTTCACCAGGTGCCCGCGATATTTCAGCTTGCCCTCGGCCAGCTCGAACCGCTGGAAGACCTTGTCGATGGTCTCCAGATAGAACTCCGCCGGCATGTCGAGCACGGCGAGATATTCGTCATAGAAGGTGCGGTGCTTCTGCACGCTGTCGCCGTCGCCCTTCACCAGGTTCTTGAAGAAGTCGTACTGCGCGTTGGTGTGGCGCTCGCGGTTCATGTTGATGAACGCGGTCAGCTGCAGGAAGCCCGGATAGACGAGGCGGCCGTGGCCCGCATAGGGCAGCGGCACGCGGTGGATCATGTTCTCCTCGAACCACGAATAAGGCCGCGTCTCCGACAGGCGGTTGGGTTCGGTGGGCGAACGGCGGGCATCGATGGGCGAGCCCATGATGGTGAGCGAGGCGGGTTTCGCCTTGTCCTTGGCTTCGTGCATCAGCGCCGAAGCCGCCAGACAGGCCGGGCCGGGCTGGCAGACGGCCAGCAGATGCGTCTTCGGCCCCAGATGCCGCAGCATCTGCATGACGTAGTCGATATAATCGTCGAGCCCGAAGCGGCCGTGCTTGAGCGAGACGTCGCGGGCATCCACCCAGTCGGTGATATAGACGTCATGCTCGGGCAGCATGGCCTCCACCGTGCCGCGCAGCAGCGTCGCGAAATGGCCCGACATCGGCGCGACGATCAGCACCTTGGGGTGCGGGAATTTCGCGCGCAGCTTGCCATAGACCTCCATGTCCTTGGCGAAGTGCAGCAGGTTGCAGAAGGGCTTGGACCACACCACCGTCTCGGTCACCTCGACCGGCTGGCCGTAGATCTTCAGCGGCGGCAGGTTGAAGGCGGGCTTGGCGTAGTTACGCGTGAAGCTTTCGAACACGTCGAACGCCGCCGCCCAGGTGCGCCCCATATAGGTCTGCGACCAGGGGTTCAGCGGATTGCGCAGCGCCTGGGCGCTGAAATCGGCGGCGACCCGGAACGGTTGCGCCGAACGCTTCGCGGTGTCCACCGCAGCATAGAGAAAGTTTTGCAACAAGCGCCTCACGAGCCCCCTCGCGCCCGCCGGTTTTCCGGTCAGGCCAGCTTCTTGCGCTCCCCAAAGCGCGGAGCGTCATTGTGCGGCGCACAATGAGACCGTCAAGGGCTATTAAAGGACAGACTACTTGACGTTCCGTTTCAGCTCTTCGGCCAGTTTCTCGCTGGCGATCGAGGGGTCCCAGCCGGTCACGAAGGCGCCGTCGGCGTCATAGAGATAGATCAGGCTGGAATGGTCCATGGTGTAGCCCAGCGCCGAATCCGGCAGCGGCACCTTCTTGGCGTAGACCTTGAACGCCGCAATCGCCGCCGCCGTCTGCTCGGGCGTGCCCGAAAGAGCCCGGATTTCCGGGCTGAAATAGGCCGCATAGGCCTTCATCTTGGCCGGCGCGTCGCGTTCGGGGTCGACCGAAATGAACACAGGCGTCAGCTTCTTCGTCAGCTCAGGCGCCAGCGCCAGCGTATCGGCGATCTTCTGCAGCGTGAGCGGGCAGACATCCGGGCAATTGGTGAAACCGAAGAAGACCAGCATCGCCTTGCCGCGGAAATCCCGCTCGGTGACCTGTTTGCCGTCCTGATCGGTCAGGGTGAACTTCGCGGCCACGCCGGTCCGGCCGGGCGCGTTGTCCTGCGCCAGCATGAAGATCGCCCCGGCCGCCACCAGCGCGGCGAGACCGATCAGAAAGATGAAAATCGCGCGTGTCCGGGCCGGCATGGGGCTGTCTCCTCACGGCGAGGCTTCACGCGCCCGCCCTTCTCGTGTCCTATCGCACCGGCGCCGGGCAGCGCCAGAGGACAGGGGGCGCATGGACATTCCGACGGGAGACTACGCGCCGCGGACCAGCCGCAGCCTCGTCGCCCGTATCGCCCGGCTGACGCAGGCCGAAGAGGGGCGTCTGCGCCTGGGCACGCTGAACACGCTGCGCTGGCTGGCCCTGGCGGGGCAGCTGGCGACCGTGCTGTTCGTGCATTTCAGCCTGGGATTCAAAC
>JAKOQZ010000093.1 GCA_029778105.1 Pseudomonadota bacterium
ACGACCGAGACGGCGAGGGTCGCGATCATCCAGCGCCGCGCTCCGGCGCGCAGCAGCCAGACGGCGGCGACGATCGACAGGCCGACGAACGCCGGGGCCGCCCAGTTGGCGTTGGCCTTGGATAGGAAGCCGATGGTCAGGCCGATCGCGATCACCGGCAGGCTCAGGCAGATGAGGACGATGTCGTCGGCCTTGACGCGCGGCCAGCGCATCCGCCGCAGCCCGACGATCAGTCCGGCCAGGATCACGCCCATCAGGATGGGGTGAAAGACGATGAACTGCGCCCCGAAGAACTCGGCGAGGCGGTCGAAATTGAACATCTTGCCGCCCAGGCCCGCATTGTAGGCGGTGTGCGACACGGTGGCGAAGCCGTGATGCAGGTTCCAGACGATATTGGGCGAAAAGACCGCCAGCGCGGCCAGCAGCATCAGCGCGCCGTTCCAGCCCAGAACATGCCCGCGCACGCGGCGGTCGAAGATCGCGGCGACGCCGAGCCCCAGCAGGAAATAGGCGCCGGCATATTTCGACAGCATCGCCAGGCCGATCGCGACGCCGGTCAGGATGGCGGTCAGCCGCCCTTCGGACGGAGCCCGGCCCAGCAGGTTCGCGAGCCCATAGGTCGCCATCGCCCAGAAGCACAGCAGCGGCACGTCGGTGGTGATCAGCGCCGCCGACAGCGAGATGCCGGGCAGGAGGATGAAGAAGAGCGCCGACCAGAAAGCGGCCCGGACGCCATAAAGAACGCGCGCCGCGCCGAAGACGAACAACGCAGCCAGGCCGTAGAGCAGGGGTGAGGGAGTGCGGATGCAGGCCTCGCCGTCGCCGCAGACGGCGGTCGCGCCGGCGATCAGCCAGGCGATCATGGGCGGCTTGGAGTAGTAGCCGGCGGCCAGATCGGTCGACCAGTACCAGTACTGCGCCTCGTCGGGCCCCAGATTGAGATCGGTGAGGTTGAGGATCAGCACCCTCAGCGCCGTCACCGCCACCACGATGACCAGCGTCCAGCGCCAGGCCCGGTCGAGATCGTCGGTCACGGCCGCACCCGGTAGATGGAGATCGCCACGCGCTTGCCGCGCGAATAGTTGAAACCCGACAGCGTCCATTTGCGCTCGGGCTTCAGGCCGATGGCCGCCGCCTCTCTCAGGAACGCATCCAGCTCCTTCTCCTCGATCAGCGCCACGCCCTCGGGGTGGTCGGCGAGATAGCGGGCTGCGGCCTTGCCGTCGGGCGCCAGTTCGATCGCCGTTTCGGTGAGGAAGACGAGGCTCGGCTCATGATAGCCGGCCGAGACGATCGGCGTTCCGGGCGTCCAGCCACCGCGCTCGCGGGCCAGTTCGGCGACGCGCGGGCTGACATGCAGATCCTGCGTGGCGGCGAAGGTGCGCTCGAACAATCCGGCATAGGCGAACGCCGCCAGCACCGCCGCCGCCGGCAGGAACAGTCGCCAGGTCTGGCTTATCGTCACAACCGCCAGGGCTGAGGCGGCGGCGATGACCGCCATGGTCAGCAGGATGTCGATCATGCCGGCGCCGGCCGCGCCGGAATAATAGTTCGGAGCGGCGGTGTAGATCGCGCCCAGCGCGAACGCGAAGATGAGCCACAGCACCAGGTTGGCGTAGCCGGTCCAGCGCGGGGTCGCGTCCGGCTCGCCCTGCAGGCGGGCGTTGAGATACGCGCCGATCGCCAGCGCCAGCGCGGGATAGCAGGGCAGGGTGTAGTGGGGCAGCTTGGTCGGCAGCAGTTCGAAGACCACCCAGGCCGGCACTACCCAGGCGATCAGGAACATCGCCCAGGGGGCTTTGCGCATCTGCACCGTCCGCCAGGCGGCGGGCAGAAGCAGCAGCGACCCCGGGAAGAGCGTCAGCGTCACCAGCAGCAGATAGTAGCCGATGAAGCCGCCGTGCTTCTCCTGCGCGCCCGCCACTTTCGACAGCATGTCGCCCCAGATCGCGTCGTACCAGAACTGGCCGCCCGTCTGGATCGTGATGGCGATCGCCCAGGGCGAAAACACCAGCAGCGCCAGCGGCACGCCGATCGCCGGCCGCGTCATCTTCAGCCATCTGAAGCCGCCGCCCAGCAGCCCCGCCAGCACCACCGCGCCGCCGCCCACCATCAGCCCGACCGGACCCTTGATCAGCGCGGCGATGCCGAGCCCGGCCCAGATCAGGACGATGTCGCTCCAGCGGGCCTTCGCATCCGGCGTCTCCTGCCAGCGCATGAAGGCGCGGGCGAGGCCGGCCATCATGGCGGTGATGGCGGCCGCCTGCATGGCGTCGGTCTTGGCGATGTGGCCTTCGGCCACCATCAGCATCGAAATGCCGAACAGCGCCGCCCCCAGGGCCGCCGCCCGGCGCCCGACCAAGGCGGCGCCGGCGAGCCAGGTGAACCAGATCGCCAGCATCGCCCCGATGGCCGAGGGGATGCGATAGGCCCAGATCGGCGCGGCTTCGGGCCCGCCCAACGCGGCGGCGCTGGCCGCCTGCATCCAATAGATGCCCACCGGCTTCTTGTTACGGGCTTCGTTCTGATAGCGGATTTCGACGGGGTCGCCGGTCTCCAGCATTTGCTTGGTCGCCTGGGCGAAACGCGATTCGTCGCGATCCAGCGGCGGCAGCGTGAAAAAGCCGGGCACGAGGAATATCAGGGCGTAGAGCGCGAACAGCGCCAGGGCGGTCACACGGGAGGACATGCTCGACGGTCGCTCTTCAGCCTCCGGCCGCGCGTTTCCGCGCGGTTTGCGCCCCAAGGGGGCGGACGCCTATAAGGCGCGGCGGCCGCCATCACAGCCGCTCTATAATACACGTGTCATGCAGAGCCAAAGCGTATCCACGCCGCCCGAACTCACCGTCGTCGTTCCGGTCAAGGACGAGGCGGACAATGTCCGCCCCCTGATCGACGAGATCGTCGCCGCCCTGCGGGGCAAGGAGGCGTTCGAGATCGTCTATGTCGACGACGGGTCGAAAGACGCGACGCCGCAGATTCTGGCGGCCGCGAGGGCCGAAATACCCGAACTGAGGATCGTCCGGCACGAGAGGAATGCGGGCCAGAGCGCCGGCGTCAGGTCGGGGGTCAAGGCGGCGCGGGGCCTGCTGGTGGCGACGCTCGACGGCGACGGCCAGAACGATCCGGCCGACATCCCCAAGCTGCTGGCCGCCTATCGCGCGGGCGGAGTGAAACTGGTCGGCGGGCAGCGCGTGAAGCGGCAGGACAGCAAGGCCAAGCTGTGGGCGTCGAAATGGGCCAACCGGATTCGCGGCTGGCTGCTGCAGGACGACACCCGCGACACGGGCTGCGGCCTTAAGCTCTTCGAGCGTCAGGCCTTTCTCGACCTTCCCTATTTCGACCACATCCACCGCTTCCTGCCGGCGCTGATGAAGCGCGACGGGCACCGCATCGCGCTGGTGGATGTCAGCCACCGCGCCCGGACGCGCGGGGCGTCGAAATACGGCGTGCTGGACCGCGCGCTGGTCTCGATCCGCGACATCATGGGCGTGATGTGGCTGATCAAGCGCCGTCGCCTGCCCGGCAGCGTGACCGAGGTTTGAAAGACCTTCCCTCTTTATCGTCCTGGCCTGCGCGGCACGGCTTTTCCGCCGGCCGACCGGGATGACGATTATGTCGACGGCCAGAACCGGGCGATCAGCTTGGGCAACAGCCACGAGATGAAGACGAGCGCGAGGCTCCAGGCGGCGATCAGCCAATAATCCGCCTGACCCTGCACCGCGCCGCGTCCGGTGTCGCCGAGATTGGCGTAGATGATGGCCGAGGGCAGCATCCCCAGCGCCGATCCCACGACATAGGGCAGCACGCCGATCCGCGAGAGGCCGAAGACGTAGTTGACCAGGCTGTGCGGAAGCAGCGGCAGCAATCGGACGATCAGCACGAAGCGCCAGCCCTGGCGCTCGGCGCGTTCCAGCCAGGGCCCGATGGCCGGGGCCTCGCGCAGTTTCACGGCGTCGGAATTGACGAAACGCACCAGAACAAAGCCGATCAGGGCGCCCAGCGTGCCGCCGGCGGTCGCCAGCACGCTGCCCCAGATCGGCCCGAACAGCGCGCCGGCGGCCAGGGCCAGAAACACCCGCGGCACGAACAGCAGCCCGGCCAGAATATGGACGGCGATGAACTCCAGCGCCGTTTCCCACCAGGAATGGTTCTTCGTCCAGTCGGCGATCACCTGATAGTCGATCTGGTCGCGATAGATCACGACCAGCGCCATGCCCGCCGCCAGCGCGACCAGAACGAGGGTGCGGAGCACGATGTTCCTGCGGCGCGGCGGCAGGGCGGCAGGGTCGGTGTTGGTGTCGGCCATCACGGGCGCTCTTATCACCGGCCGGGCGGGATAGTCGATGCGCCTCCGCTCACGCTATACTACAGCGGCGCGCGGGTTCTCCGCGCCGCCTCGGGAGGGTCAAGATGCTGCTTCAGGTGTTTCCGCTGCTGGCGCTCAGCGTCGTCGTCTACAACATCATCGTCCTGGTGACGGGCGACGTGGAAGCCGTTCTGTTCCTCCAGCGCGGCATCGAGATCACGCTGTTTTCGGGCGAGGCATGGAAGTTCACGATCGGCGATCTGCTGATCGTCGTGTCGTTGGTTCTGCTCTTCGTCGAGATCCTGAAATCGACGGTGACGACCGCCAATTCGATCGCCAATCACGCCCTCTCGATGCTGGTGGTGATCGTCGCCCTCATCGAGTTCCTGATGTTCAAGGGCTTCGGCACCTCGACCTTCTTCATCATCATGTGCATGGGCCTGATCGACGTGATCGCCGGCTTCTCGATCACCATCGTGGCGTCCAAGCGCGATCTGGGCGTCGCGCCGCCCGTCGTCGGCTAAAGCGTGAAGTACATGAAGATCGCGACCACCACGTAGTCGACGATCCTGGGAATGGCGAAGCCCCGGCGCGTCGGCGCTGGGGCTTGCGTCTCAGCGGCGACCACGAGCGGGATCGCGACGAGGGCAGCCTCGGCCGTCTCCTGCTCCTCGGGTTCCATCGCGCCGCTCCGGCGCGGCCGGTCGTCCCGTTATGGGACGGCGCGGGGCCGCTCAGCCGGTTTCCAGCAAGGCGCGCGCCTCAGCTGCGCCAGCGCAGCGTCGTCGTGGGAACGGGGTTAACGAAGGGGCGGTTTTCCGCCTGGGCGGCGGCCCACTCCTTCTTCAGCCGGAAATACCACATCGCCGGCACATCGGCGTCGCGGATCAGCATGAGCCGCGGGTCGTATTTCAGGTTCTCGGCCTGATAGGTCACCATGCGCCGGTCCTGCCCCAGAAAGGTGCGGGCTATCGGCTGCAGCAGCGGGCGCAGCAGTCCCGCCCAGCCGATATTCCAGAAAAAGACCTGGGTGACCTCGGTTTCGTTCTCGGTCAGCGGGGTGCAGGCGGTGAAGCCGAAAACCCGCTTTTTGCCTGCCGTGATGATTTCATAGCGCAGGCCCGGAAGCTCGAAGACGATCTCGGTGATCGGCTTGCCGCCGATCAGCTTGTAAAGCCCGCCATTCTTGGACGGCGGGTGGGGCAGCATGGTGAACCCCCGGTGCGAGGGGCCGTAATTCTTGGCCTTGGCGTGGATCGAGGCGGAGGTCCGCCACCACCAGATATTATGGACGAACGGCCCATGGGCCGGGTCCATCAGCCCCACAACGGCATGATCGATCGGGCACGGGAACAACTGACGTTCCACCAGCCCCGGCCGCTGCTCGGGCGTCAGCGCCAGCTTGGGCGGCACCTCCGGCGGCTCGCCCGAAAAGCGCTCGTCGGCACTCATCCAGATCCACACCAGCCCGTTCGCCTCGTGCACCGGGTAGCGTCTGACACGAATGCGGCTGGCGTCGATCTCCTGGTCCGGCACCAGAGACGGGATCAGTCTACACCCCCCGTCGGCGCCGAACCGCCACCCATGATAGGGGCACTCGACGGTCTCCCCGGCGATCCGGCCCGCCGACAGCGGCACGCCCCGATGTGGGCACAGATCGCGCAGCGCGAAAATCTCGCCTTTTTCCGTCCGGCCGAAGGCGATCGGCTCGCCCAGCAGGGTCTTGTTGATCACCTTGCCGGGCTTCAGGTCGCGGGAAAGCAGCGCGAAATACCAGATATCGCGCAAAAACGGCGCCGCCTTGGTCGAGGCGGCGGCGGTCACGCCTTCTTGCGCGGTCGGGGTCAGGTCCATCGCTCACGCCTATCCAAAGCCGGGCGGGCTGGAAAGAGCCTCGCAAGGCGCTAGGCTACCCAAATGAGCCAGACTCCCGCTTTCGGTCCGGCGATCACCGGCCGCCTGGCCGTTGGACCCGTATGACCGTGGGCTTCTGAATGGCACTCTTCTTCGATCACGCCTGGTTCGACGCCGAACTCGCCAAGCGCCATCTGCGACGCGACGACGTGGCGTCGATGCTTGGCCTCTCGCCGGTCGAGATTTCGGAAATCTGGAAAGACCAGCGCGAACTCAAGGCGGCCGACGTCGCCATACTTGCGGCTCTGCTGAACATGGCCCCGCAGATCATCGCTGACCGTGCAGGCATTTCGACCCCTGTCCCGAAAGCAGCGCCACCCCCAAGCGACGCGATCGAGAAGCGCCTTTCGGCGATCGAGGCCAAGCTGGATGCAATCCTCAAAAAGCTCGGTTAGGCGCGGACAGCGAAGATCGGCCCGTCATCTTCAAGGGCGGGGGCATAGGCGCCCTGCGGGACCAGCCCGCCTCCCAGCGTCTGGGCCATCAGCAAAGTGAGACTCGCCGCATCGCCGCGCTGTTGGGGCGGCAGCGTGGGCGCGATACGCGGCGGCGGCTCCGGCGCCTGAAGCACGACAATGCGCGGGCCATAGGCGCTCCAGCCCGGAGACGGGCGGGGGCGCTGTACCGAAATGGGACCGCTGATGCGCATGATCGCGTCATCAGCAAGGCCCGCGCCGCGCGGCTTATGGTGAACGAAATCCGACCGCCATGGGCGCAACAGCATCGTTTGTTCAGCTTCGCTTCGGCCTTTTTCAATCCTTCGCCTGCATAGTGTCCCGGACAGTGGGGCAATGACGCCGAGACCATCGATGTCCGGCGCAAGGTGAAAGACGAACTGCTTGGCACACCAGGCCAAATCCGTTGACGTGCTTCGGCAGGCATCCGAACCGCATTGGGCGGCGTTAGCGCTCGCGGGATCTTCGGCCTGCGCTTACGACTGGATTCTGGACAGCGATACGGTCGACTGGATCGGCGATCCGGGCGCGATGTTCGGCCTTGCCGGCGGGACGCCGAAGTCCCGCGCCGATATCCTGGCGCTCATGCGCCCGGGCGCTCGTCTGCCGCTCGACAAGCCCGTGACGCGCAGCGCCGACGGGCGCGAAATTTTCCACGGGCGCTATGCATTGCGTACGGAGTCGGGCGCATATGTGGGTATCGAAGATCGCGGGCTGATCCTCAGGAATGCAGCCGGTGACATCGAACGCGTCCTGGGAACGCTGTCGCTGGTCGAAACCGATTTCCAGTCCGATGAACGAACATCGCACCTGGACCGCTCGCAGATGCGCGATGCGATCGACGCGGCGATCGACTGGGCGTCGAGCTGCAACACCGAAGCGGCGCTTCTGATGACGTCGATCGACGGGCTGGGCGCCATCAACGACGCCTACGGCCTCGATGTGGCCGATGAAGTGATCGCCGAGACGACGCGCCGTATCCAGGCCGTCCTGGGGCCAGACGGCGCTATCGGGCGGGTCGGCGGCAACAAAGTCGCGGCCCTGCTGCTCGACTGCGACGAGGCGTCCCTGCAAAGCCAGGCAGATCGCCTGCTCGAAGCCGTGCAGGCCAGCGTGATCGCGACCTCCGGCGGCGCCATCGCCACAACGATATCCATCGGCGCGCTGACTTTGCCGTCGGGCGCGGAGAGCTCGCAGGTTGCGCTGATGCGCGCCGAGGACGCGCTCGCACAGGCCAAGCAGGCCGGGCGCTCGAACCTGGCCGTTTACGACGCGTCCCCGGAACGTGAGGCCTCGCGCAAGAAGAAAGTGGCGATCACGGCGGAAATCGTGGCCGCGCTGCGTGCCGATCGCTTCCGTCTGGCCTATCAGCCGCTCGTCTGCGCGCGGACGGGGCGTATCGAATCTTACGAGGCGCTGATCCGCATGCTGCGGGAGGACGGCAGCGTGGTTCCGGCCGGCGACTTCATTCCCGTGGCGGAAGAGCTTGGTCTGGTCCGCGATCTTGATCGCCGGGTGCTGGAGTTGGCCGCCGTGGCGCTGAAGCGGGCGCCGACACTCAAGCTGGCGATCAACGTCTCCGGCATGAGCGTCGGCGACCAGATATGGATGAAGACGTTCAATCGTCAGGTCGCCGGCGATAGATCGATCACATCGCGGCTCACCGTCGAGGTTACCGAGACGGCGGCGCTTCACGATATTGAGGAAGGCATCCGGTTCGTGAAGTGGCTGCGTCAGTCGGGCTGTCGCGTGGCGATCGACGATTTCGGTGCGGGCTACACTTCGTTCCGCAATCTTCAGACGCTGGATCTTAACTGCGTCAAGATCGACGGCTCCTTCGTGAAAGGCATCGCGCGCCGGCCCGACAATCAGGCATTCGTGCGGACGCTCGTCTCGCTGGCCAAGACGTTCAATCTGGAAGTCGTGGCCGAATGGGTGGGCTCGAAGGAAGAGGCAGCTCTGCTGAGAGCCTTGGGGGCCGACAAGTTCCAGGGCGCCTATTACGGCATGCCGGACATGACGCCGCCCTGGGACCGAGGCACCCAGAATTCCGGCTGATGCCGACCCCGGGGCTTACTTGCCCCGGTTCGCCAGTGCGTCGAGCTGCTTTTTCATGATCTCCAGCTGCGATTTCAGCTCGGAGATCTCGTCGCTGTCCGGCTTGCCAGCATCATGCGGCGCCGGAGGCGGCTCTGACGTCTCCGGCTCGCTGCGACCGAAGCGGCCGAACGGCGAGAACATCTTGAGCGCGCGCTGGAACATCTGCGCGTTCTGGCGCGCCAACTCTTCCATGCCGCCGAAATTCAGTTTCCCCCCGAACGCCTCGGTCATCGTGGTGCGCACGTTTTCGGCGTTCTTGGCGAGACCTTCCATGCTCATCTCCAGGTAGGAGGGCACGAAGGCCTGTAGCCGGTCGCCGTAGAACTTGATGAGCTGTCTGAGGAAGCTGATCGGCAGCATGGTCTGGCCCTGCTTGCCCTCTTCCTCGAAAATGATCTGGGCCAGAACCGAACGCGTGATGTCTTCGCCGGTCTTGGCGTCAAAAACGGAAAATTCGACGCCTTCCTTCACCATGTCGCGCAGGTGCTCCAGCGTTACATAGCTGGAGGTCGCCGTGTTGTAGAGACGGCGGTTCGCATACTTCTTGATGGTGATGGGGCCTTCGCCCCCCTTTTTCCCTGATGCCATCTCGCCCCCGCGTGTTGCACCGCACTCTGTAATGCGTTGCAGCAAAGGCTAGTCACAAGCATCCGGCCTGTCCAGTTGCTTGCCGCGCTGCGAAATGCTGCGCAGCATATGCGCTTGCGGTATCCGCGCACCGCCGGTCGCAGCGTGGCAGGGCAGTGTGCCGAGATGCGACACAAAATTGCCAAGTGAAGGGCATTTACAGAACGATAGTGTTCACCCAATGTGCCCGCCGCTTTGCCGGGCAAGGGCTCAGGCGCCACGACATCACGAGGAGTTTCCCAATGACCGACGTCGTCATCGTTTCCGCAGGACGTACCGCTGTAGGGTCTTTCAACGGCAGCTTCGGCGGCGTTCCTGCTCACGTTCTGGGCGCGACGGTGATCAAGGAAACCCTCAAGCGCGCGGGTGTCGAGCCGGGTGAGGTGAGCGAAGTGATCCTGGGCCAGATCCTGACGGCCGCCCAGGGGCAGAATCCGGCCCGCCAGGCGTCCATCGGCGCTGGGCTGCCGGTTGAGGTTCCGGCCTGGAACATGAATCAATTGTGCGGTTCGGGCCTTCGCGCGGTCGCGCTGGGCGCGCAGGCGATCCTCAATGGCGATTCGTCCATCGTGGTCGCAGGCGGTCAGGAATCGATGAGCCAGGCGCCCCACGCGCAATATCTGCGCGCCGGCACCAAGATGGGCGCGCTGGAGTTCGTCGACACGATGATCAAGGACGGCCTGTGGGACGCCTTCAACGGCTATCACATGGGCATGACGGCCGAGAACGTCGCGCGCGAATGGCAGATCACGCGCGAGCAGCAGGATCAGTTCGCCGTCGCCTCGCAGAACAAGGCGGAGAAGGCGCGCAAGGACGGCCGCTTCAAGGACGAGATCGTGCCCGTGACGCTGAAGGGTAAGAAGGGCGACACGGTCGTCGACACCGACGAGTTCATTCGCGATGGCGTGACGCTGGATGCGATCAGCGGCCTCAAACCCGCCTTTCTGCGCGATGGCGGAACGGTCACCGCGGCGAATGCGTCCGGAATCAACGATGGAGCGGCGACGGTCGTGCTCATGAGCGCGAAGGAGGCCGAGAAGCGCGGCCTCACGCCTCTTGCGCGGATCAAGTCGTGGGCCTCGGTCGGCGTCGACCCGAAAGTCATGGGCTCCGGCCCCATTCCGGCTTCGCGTGAGGCGCTCAGGAAAGCCGGCTGGGCGGTCGGCGATCTCGACCTCGTCGAGGCGAACGAGGCCTTTGCTGCCCAGGCCTGCGCGGTCAACAAGGATATGGGCTGGGACCCGTCCAAGGTGAACGTCAACGGCGGCGCCATCGCCATCGGTCATCCGATCGGCGCTTCGGGTGCACGCGTGCTGGTGACGCTGCTGCACGAGATGGGCAAGCGCAATGCGAAGAAGGGCCTCGCCACGCTTTGCATCGGCGGTGGCATGGGCATCGCGATGACGGTCGAGCGCTAATTCCGGGACTGGCGATATTCTGAGGGAGTGTGTGATGTCGAAAGTTGCGTTGGTGACGGGCGGAACGCGTGGGATCGGTGAAGCGATCTCAAAGGGGTTGAAGGCCGCCGGTTATACGGTCGCCGCCAACTATTCCGGCAATGACGAGGCCGCCGCCAAGTTCAAGGCCGAGACGGGCATTGCTGTCTACAAGTTCGACGTCGGCGATTTCGATGCCACCGCCGCCGCCATCAAGCAGATCGAGACAGATCTCGGCCCCGTCGAGATTCTCATCAACAACGCCGGCATCACGCGTGACGGCTTCCTGCACAAGATGACGGCCGAGCAGTGGCGCGAGGTTATTCGCGTCGATCTCGACAGCGTCTTCAACACTTCGCGCGCCGTCATCGAGGGCATGCGGACGCGCGGCTATGGCCGTATCGTCAACATCTCCTCGATCAACGGGCAGAAGGGCCAGATCGGCCAGGCCAACTATTCCGCCGCCAAGGCCGGCATTATCGGCTTCACCAAGGCGCTGGCGCAGGAAGGCGCGGCCAAGGGGATCACCGTCAACGCCATCGCGCCGGGCTACATCAACACCGAGATGGTGGCTGCGATGAAGCCCGAAGCCCTGCAGAAGGTGGTCGCGACGATTCCGGTCGGACGTCTGGGCGAATGCGAGGAAATTTCGCGCTGTGTTCAGTTCCTCGTGGAGGACCCCGGGTTCATCAACGGCTCGACGCTGACCGTCAACGGTTCGCAGTACATCGCGGGCTGAACACGTCTGCAGCCGGCAGCGGCCGGCTGCAGACGCCGTGGACAAAGCCTCGCCATGAACAACGCGACCCTCATCGGGGCCGGGGCGATCGTATTGTGGTCGATGGCGGCGACGCTGACGGCCATTGCGGGCGCTACACCGCCCTTTCTGCTCCTGGCCACGACTTTCCTCGTCGGGGGGCTGGTGGGCCTTGCGTACATCGTCGTTTCCGGCCGGCCCCTGGCGAGCGCTGTGGCGACATCCTGGCGCGCGTGGGGCATTGGGCTCTGGGGGCTGTTCGGCTTCCATGCCGCCTATTTTCTGGCGCTGACGTCGGCGCCGGTCGCGATCGCAAATCTCATCAACTATCTGTGGCCGCTTCTGCTCGTCGTCTTTTCAGGGCTCGGCCGGACCGGACCCGGCGGTCGGCGGCTCGCGCCGCTTGCCGGAGCGATGCTCGGCTTTTGCGGTGTCTTGACGCTGGCTATCGGCGCGACGGAAGGGCTGAACGTCGACGCTGGGTTCGGGTATGCGATGGCGCTTCTCGCGGCCTTCATCTGGGCCAGCTATTCCGCCGCCTCATCGCGCATGCCGTCGGTGCCGACCGAGGCGATCACCGGCTTCTGCTTTGCGACCGCCCTTATGGCGCTGCCGATCCATATCGTCGCAGAGCCGCGCTTCGCGTTTCCCCCCTTGCCTGACGCGCTGGCAATTCTGGCTCTTGGGCTTGGTCCGATGGGGACGGCGTTCTTCCTTTGGGATCATGGATTGAAAAAGGGCGACGCAGCTTTTCTCGGAGCGCTTGCCTATGCGACGCCCGTGCTTTCGACCGGGTTGCTGGTGCTTTTCGGCCTGACGCCGCTGACGCCGCTGCTCGGGTTTGCCGCCCTGCTTGTGGCGGCCGGCGCCGTGGTGGCGGCACGTTGCAGGTTCTGAGCCCGAGGCGCGCTAACCTCACAGGGAATTGAGGCGACAGCGCCGGAGACAGAGGGTCGCATCGTCACCTGAGGGGATCTCGCCATGCTGACTATATTCTGCGCCACCAACGTTCCGCCCGTCCTCATCGGGTCGGTTCGCGACCTGCGCGCGGTCTGGGCCGCCGAAGAGCTCAATCTGCCCTACAAGATCGAGTGGCTGGACGCGAAGGCGGGAGAACACCGAGCCGATTGGTTCCGTGAGTACAGCGCGTTCCTGAAATTTCCTGCGATCAACGACGGCGGCGTGAAACTGTTCGAGAGCGCCGCGATCGTCGCCTACCTTGCCGACAAGGCGCGGCGGATGATTCCGCCGCCCGGCGCACTGGAGCGCAGCGAACATGATCAGTGGATCTATGCGGCGCTCAATACTCTCGAGCCGTCGGTCTTCAACGTCTTCCTGTGCGACACGTTCTGGCGCGAGATGGCGGGCGTGGGCGCATTCCGCGCCGCCTTTCTCGCGACGGCGCGAGACCGGCTTCAGTCGCTGGATATGGTTCTGTCGAAGACGGCGTATCTGACGGGTGACGATTTCCAGGCCTGCGACATCGTGATGGCGCATGTGCTGGGTTTCATTCGCGACGACGCCATACTGGAAGGGCTCGAACACCTCATATCCTACCGCGATCGGTGCTTTGCGCGTGCGGCCTACCAGAAGGCTCTGGCGATCCAGACGGCAGGCAAGCCGGCCGGCGCGGGTTAGGCGCGGGGCGTGGGCTTCCAGTCGGCGGGGGCCATCTCGAAACCCTGGAATTCAAAGGCGGGCGCAACTGTGCAGCCGACCAGCGTCCAGGGGCCGAGTGTCGTGGCGGTTTGCCAGTGCCCCGCCGGCACGACGATCTGAGGGCGCTGCCCGCTTGTCAGGTTGGAGCCTAAATGGCGGGCGTAGGCGTCATGGCCATTGGGACTGATCGTCAGGACGAGAGGCGCGCCGGCGTAGAAGTGCCACACCTCCGCCGCATCCACGCGATGCCAGTGGCTGACTTCGCCAGCGCGCAGCAGATAATAGATCGCGGTCGAATGGCCGCGCCCCCCCGTGCCGGCATCGCGAAAGGTTTCGCAGAAATGGCCGCCTTCCGGATGCGGCGTCAAATTCAGCAGAGCGATCGCTTCATCCGCCGTCACCGGAACGCATCCTTGGCAGCCCGACGTTCGCCAAGCTCGGCCGCATCGCGCGCGCGCATGAACGGGTTTGTCGCCCGTTCCAGAGCGATGGTGGACGGTATGGTCGGCAATCCTGCGGCGCGCATGCGGCGCACGTCCGCCATTCGCGTCATGAGATCCGTATTGTCCGGCTCGACGGTAAGGGCGAAGCGTCCGTTCGATTCCGTATACTCGTGACCGCAATAGACCCGCGTGTCGCCCGGCAGCGCCGCCAGCTTGATCATTGCGGCGAACATGTCTGCCGGGGTGCCCTCGAACAGTCGGCCGCATCCCATCGCAAACAACGTGTCGCCTGTGAAAACGGCTTTGTCGGCCAGAAAATGGAAGGCGATGTGGCCGCTCGTGTGGGCCGGAATCTCGTAAATTTCGGCCTCAAGCGCCCCGAATCCGACCCGGTCGCCTTCGCCGACGCCGATATCGATCCCGGGAATGCGATGAGCGTCGGCCCTTGGGCCGATCACGGTCGCGCCGTGCGCCGCCTTCAGGTCGAGATTGCCGCCGGTATGGTCGAAATGGTGATGGGTGTTGAAGATATGGGTTAGTTTTAGTCCCAGACGCTCCAGCACCGCCTGAACCGGTCCGGGTTCGGAAGGGTCGACGACGCCGACCGCGCCCTGGTCGTCGCGCAGCAGGTAGGCGTAGTTGTCGCTAAGGCAGGGTATCAGATCGATCGTCAGCATTGGCGCTCTCCGGTCACGCCACTCTAGCGCGGCTGCAAGGCGGGAGTAACCTTCCGCGCACAGAGTTGGAGCCAATGCGACCGGATATCGCCCATTTCCGCGCCTTCTACGATTCGCGTCTTGGTACCATCGCGCGGGTGCTGGTGCGCCGTCGGTTACGGGCGCTTTGGCCGCGCGTTCACAGGATGGATATCCTCGGCCTTGGCTACGCGACCCCCTATCTCGGCCCCTTTGTCGACGAGGCGGCGCGCGTCGTCGCGGCTATGCCGGCCGAACAAGGCGCTGTCGCCTGGCCGCGCTCGGGCCGAAATCGGGTGGTTCTGGGTGACGAGACGGGCTTGCCGTTCGAGGACGGATCGATCGACCGGGTGGTGCTCGTTCACGGACTTGAGACCAGCGACGCCTGGCGCGGGTTGCTCAGGCAGATCTGGCGTGTGCTGAAGCCCGACGGTCGCCTGCTGGTCGTCGTACCCAACCGTAGCGGTATGTGGTCGGCCTTCGGCGACCAGCCTTTCGGGCACGGCCATCCCTATTCGCGCGGCCAGCTTGAGCGGCTGCTTAAAGACGCGCTCTTCCTGCCGGAAATATGGGACTCGGCATTGTACGGGCCGCCCAGCAAAACCCGATGGATCGTGCGCAACGGAAGAATCTGGGAGCGGATCGGGAGGATATTCTGGCGCCACATGCCAGGCCTCTGGATCGCGGACTGCTCGAAGTCGATGTATTCACCCAGCGCGGGGGCAACCCCGACCCCCGCGCGCCGGCCGGCATTGGCGCCCGCTCCTGCCCGCATGAAGCCGGCGTCATGATATCGATTTCACGCGGCGGACATCGTCGCGCAATCCTGCATGGCGCATAGAGCGGGTCGCCGATGGATTGAGCCCGTCGGCAGGTCAAATTCCGGCCACGCCACCCAGAACGTCCATTCGGGCGACGCGCGCCTCCTGTTCGGGAAGTGCATCTCATGAATCCACGCCGCGTCGTCGCTCTGGCCGCCTTTGTTATGGGAGCTATGGTGCCTGGCGCGCCACCCGGCTATGCCGGACCGTCGATGACACAGCAGGCAGTGCAGGTCTCAACCGAGACCTGTACGAGCGCCAAGACGAAATTCGAAGCCGTGGCGCAAACCCATGCCACGAGTCCCAGCCTGGCGAAGGCCCGCAGAGAGGCCGCGAGCGCCGCCGCCGACTGCAAGAACGGAAAATCGGCTAACGGAATTGCGGCCTACACCGCCGCGATCAGGCTGTTGTCGGCGTAAGCCGACGGCCGCGAGGATGGCGCCGCCGAGGTCTCCCCACCCAGCGCACGGCGGCGCTACTCCTTGCGGGCAATCAGGAAGATCGCCGCTTCCGAAAAGATGTTGGCTCGCGCCGACAGGGGTTTGACGTCTCGCGCCTTGCCGCGGCTGAGAGACACCGTTCGCTCGATCGTCAGCCCCAGATCCCCGGCCATCTCCGCGAAATCGCGGACACTGCACATATGGATATTGGGCGTGTCATACCACGCGTTCGGCAGCGCTTCCGTCACCGGCATGCGACCGCCCGCAAGCAGCTGCAGCCTCATTTTCCAGTGGGCGAAATTGGGCGTCGACACAATTCCGCGCCGCCCGATGCGCGCGATTTCCTTGAGCACTGTCCGGGGCAGGCGGGTCGCCTGGATGGTCTGGCTCAGGATCACATAATCGAAGGCGCTGTCCGGATAGTCGGCAAGGTCGCTGTCTGCGTCGCCCTGAATGACCGAGAGTCCGCGCGCCACGCAGGCATTGACCCCGTCCTGGCTCAGCTCGATCCCGCGGGCATCGACCTTGCGATGCTGCGCCAGGTGCTGGAGCAAATCGCCGTCGCCGCAACCGATGTCCAGAACGCGGCTGCCGTCGGACACCATGTCGGCGATGATTTTGAGCTCGGGGCGCAGTGTCATGCGACGCCCCGGTGCGCGGCGACCGCGTCGATGAAGCCGCGGAAGGTCGTGAACATTTCGGGGATGTCGAGCAGGAACGCGTCATGCCCCGCGTCGGTCTCGAACTCGACAAAGCTGACATTCGCGGCCGCCGCGTTCAGCGCATGGACGATGCGCTTGGCTTCGATCGTCGGATAGAGCCAATCGCTCGTGAACGATGCGACGCAGACTCTCGCCTTCAACCATTTGAACGCCTGCGACAATTGCCCGCCGTGATCGGCTGCGAGGTCAAAATAGTCCATGGCGCGCGTGATATAGAGATACGAGTTCGCATCGAAGCGCTCGACGAAACTGCGGCCCTGGTGACGCAGATACGATTCCACCTGAAAGTCGGCGTCGAAGGCGTATGAAACCGTCGTGCGGTCCTGCAGTTCGCGGCCGAATTTACGCTGCAGCGCAGCTTCCGACAGATAGGTGATGTGCGCGGCCATCCGGGCGACCGCAAGCCCCTTGGACGGAAAGACGGCATCGGCAAGATAGTGGCCGCCGCGCCATTCGGGGTCGGCCATGATCGCTTGGCGGCCCACTTCGTGAAACGCGATGTTCTGCGCCGAATGATTGGCGGTGGTGGCGATCGGCATGGCTGAAACCAGCCGTTCCGGGAAACTGGCCATCCACTCCAGGACCTGCATGCCGCCCATCGAGCCGCCGGCCACGCAGAGCAGTTCGCTTATGCCGAGGTGATCGACCAACAGCACCTGCGCCCGGACCATGTCGCGGATCGTGATGACGGGGAAGGTCAGGCCGTAGGGTTTGCCGGTCGCGGGGTTGATGTCTTTCGGGCCGGTCGTCCCCATGCAGCCGCCAACGACATTCGAGCAGATGACGAAGAAGCGGTTGGTGTCGAACACCTTGCCCGGCCCGACCATCGCCTCCCACCATCCCGGCTTTCCCGTCATCGGGTTCGCGCTGGCGACATGTTGGTCGAGCGTCAGGGCGTGGCAGATCAGAATGGCGTTGGAGCGCGCCGCGTTCAGCTCGCCATAGGTGGTGTAGGCGATCGTCAGATCGTCCAACGCCTGGCCGGAATCCAGCGCGAGCGCCTGCGGGCCGGCGAGGCGCAGCGTGCGCGTCGCGGCAAGGGGGGCGGAGGGGGCGCGTTCGTCGAGCATGGGGCCGTGAAGTGGGGTCGGGCGGGCTGCTCTGTCAACAAAAACGGCGGATATTCCTTTGGCTTCCGGCTCCGGCTTGGCTAGAACCCCCGCATCATGGCCAGCCCTACCCCCGTTCCCGGTGTTCTAGAGATCCAGCCCTATGTGGGCGGCCGTTCGGCGGCGCCCGGCGCGGCCCGTGTCTTCAAGCTCTCGTCCAATGAATCTCCGCTCGGAGCCAGCCCCAAGGCCGTGGCAGCCTTTGGCAAGGCGGCAGAGAAGTTGCACGCGTATCCGGAAGGATCTTCGGCGGTGCTGCGCGAGGCGGTGGCCGAGCTGTATGGCCTCAACCCCGACCGGATTGTCTGCGGCAACGGGTCGGACGAGCTGCTGCACCTGATTGCCCAGTGCTATTGCCGTCCGGGCGACGAAGTCCTGTTTTCCGAGCACGGATTTCTGGTCTATCCGATCGCCGCCCGGGCGGCCTCGGCCATTCCGGTGACCGCGCCTGAAACGAACCTGACGGCCAGTGTCGACGCGCTGATCGCACGTCTGACGCCCAAGACCCGGATTGTTTTCGTCGCGAACCCGAACAACCCGACAGGCACCTATCTATCGGTGGGCGAGATCAGGCGGTTGCACGCGGCGCTTTCGCCCGAGACGGTTCTGGTGCTCGACGCGGCCTATGCAGAGTATGTGCGCCGCAATGACTATGAATCAGGCATCGAGCTGGTCGCGACCTCCGAGAATGTCGTGATGACCCGGACGTTGTCGAAAGTGTACGGGCTCGCGGCGCTGCGCGTGGGCTGGGCTTTTTGCCCCGAGGGGATCGCGAGCGTTCTCAACCGGACCCGCGGGCCGTTCAATGTCTCGATCCCGGCTCAGCTGGCTGGCGCGGCGGCATTGCGCGACACGGCTTTCACCGAGGCGGCAGTTGCGCATAACAGTAAGTGGTTGGCCTATCTGGCGGGCGAGATCGCGCGGCTCGGTCTGCGGGTGACGGCTGGCGTCGGCAATTTCGTGCTCGTTCATTTCGAGCCGGCGCCGTCAAAGCGCAGCGCCCCGGCGGCCGATGCGTTTTTGATGGAGCGCGGGCTTATCGTTCGCGGGGTGGCGAATTACGGGTTGCCGGATGCGCTGCGCATTTCTGTCGGCACGGAAGAGGCGAACCGTCTGCTGGTCGCCGCTCTCGAAGACTTCGTGGCCCAGACCGCGTCATGAGCGATCCAGCCGCTTTCGGACGTATTGCGCTGATCGGCATCGGCCTTATCGGTTCGTCGATCGCGCACGCGACGCGCCGCGCCGGTCTGGCGATGCACATAGCCGGCTATTCGCGCTCGCCCGAAAGCCGGGCCGCCGCTGCCCGTATCGGCTTTTGCGACAGCCTTCACGACGACATGGCGACCTGCGTTGCAGAGGCCGATATCGTCATTCTTTGTCTGCCGATCGGGGCGCTTGGGCCTGCTGCCGCAGCGATCGCGCCGGCCCTCAAGCCGGGCGCCATCCTCACTGATGTCGGGTCGGTCAAGATGGCGGTGATCCGCGATATCGGTCCGCATGTCCCGGACGGCATTCACTTCGTGCCCGGGCATCCAATTGCGGGCACGGAAAATTCGGGGCCAGAGTCGGGCTTCGCGACGCTGTTCGACAACCGCTGGTGCATTCTCACTCCCCCGCCCGGCACTGACGCGGAGGCGGTTGCGCGGCTCAGCGCATTCTGGACGGCGCTCGGCTCGAAAGTGGACATCATGGAGCCGCGCCATCACGACATGGTGCTGGCGATCACCAGCCATCTGCCGCACCTCATCGCTTACAACATCGTGGGGACAGCAGCCGATCTTGAGGATGTGACGCAAAGCGAGGTCATCAAATACTCGGCCGGCGGCTTTCGCGATTTCACGCGCATCGCCGCCTCCGATCCGACGATGTGGCGTGACGTCTTCCTCAATAACCGCGAAGCGGTGCTGGAGATGCTCCAGCGCTTCACCGAAGATCTGACGGCGCTTCAGCGGGCGATCCGCTGGGGCGACGGCGACTCGCTCTACACGCTCTTCGATCGCACGCGCACGATCCGCCGCTCGATCATCGAGGCGGGTCAGGAATCCGCCGCGCCGAATTTCGGGCGCGACAAGAGCGCCTGATCAGTCGAGCGGCGCGAGCCCGCTCAGCGCGAATGGTCCGAACGTCACCAGCCCATCCTTGAGCACCAGCGCGACGGGTGTGCCGCCGGGAGCGTCGGGGAGTGTGGCGCCGCCTGTGTCGATCAGATCGTTGGCGCTCAGCGCGTCGATCAGCTGGCGGATGCCGAGGATGGTGAAGTTGAGTGTGCCGGTGGGGCGGTTGGCGGCGTCGAGGGTGAGTTTTCCGGCGCCTTTTGCGCTTACCTGGCCCCAGTCGAAGTCGAGGCGGGCGATTTCGGCGGTGGTGCCGCTTTCGCCCAGATAGTTGACCAGCGTGTCGCGGTTGGGGGCGCGCCAGCCGGTGGAAAAGGGCGGTAATTCGCTCAATCTGGCCGAGAAACGCACGGATGCGATGCGCGTGCCGAGGCGGGGTGCGGGCTCGGGCGGAAGGTCGATTTTATCGGCGGAAAAGGCCACGTCGAAGGTTTCGCGGCCGCGTGCCGAACCTGCGACGAAGCGTGTGTCGGCCTGCATGCGGGCGGCCTGGAAGGCGTAGGGGGCGCCGTCTTCGTGCGTGCCGGAGACGCCGGCATTGCGAAGTTCCAGATCGGCGCCTTCGAAGGTGCCGGCGAGGCTGTAGCGGATGCTGGCGATCAGGAGGCCGGGGCGGAACACGGCGGATTCGCGCGTTTCGTCGTCGTTCCAGGCGAGGCGGGCGGCCCCTTCGGCCCGGACCAGCACGTGGCTGGGCCGCCAGGGCATGGCCTCCAGCCGCATCTTGCCGGCCTCGAAGGAGAGGGCGCCGGCTTTCCAGGTGACGCCGGTGAGATCGACGCCGATCCGGATCGGGAACCCGCCCCATTCCTCGGAGGCGTAGGTGAGGGTGTTGCCGCGTGCCCGTTCGGCCGCCACAGCGTCGGCGAAGCCCTTTTTGGCGAGGTCGAGGGCGTAGAACCAGTAGGCGGTATAGGCGCCGATCAGGGCCAGGATGACGGCGATCAGGACGTAATAGCGTTTCATGCGCCGCCTTTGACGGATGTGACGTGCCCGATGCGGGCGAGATCGGCCAGCGCCGCCTTGCGGCGGGCCCGGAAGGCCGGGTCCAGACGCGTGCCGGGCTCGTGCCATATCTTGCGGACGTTCAAGGCATTTGCGGGGCGGTCGGCCTTGGCGTCGACCCGGCCGACGAAGCGGTCGCCGTCGAGCAGCGGATAGACGTAATAGCCGAATTTTCGCTTCGCCTCGGGCACGAAAATCTCGATCGTGTAGTCGAAGCCGAACAGGCGCTTGAGCCGCTTGCGATCGCGGATGGCGGGATCGAAGGGGTTGAGGGCCCGCATGAGGCCGGGCGGCGGCGGCGCGGCGTCGCGGATGGCCTCGAGCTCGGGGAGCGCCAGCGCCGAGGTATGCGTGCCGTCGGCGTTCTCCACCCGCACGTTCAGCAGTTTGCGGCGGTTGCGGGCGACCCAGCGCTCGACCTCGTCATGCGGGATGAGCGCCCAGAAATTGGTGATCTCGCGGGGCGTGGCGAAGCCGAGGCGCTGCAGGGCGGCGCGGCAGGCCCAGTCGACGGTTTCGGCCCGGGGATGGGCCGCGCCGCGCGTCGTGTCCGGGATCACCCGTTCGGCCAGATCGTAGACCTTCTCGAACCCCTCGCGCCGGGCGATGGCCAGCGCGCCGCTGTGCCAGAGGGCCTCCAGCGCCGTCTTGGAGCGGCTCCAGCCCCACATCTCGCCGGTGGTGCCGGGATCGTCGAAGGCCCGGGCGGGCAGCGGACCCTCGGCGGCGATGCGGTCGAGCACGCGCTTGAGGATGCGCTTGGAGCCCAGACGCGAGGCCCACCAGCTCTGATCGCGCAGCTTTTTGCGCGCCGCCGCGAAACGCCGCTGCCAATGGGGATAGAAGGCCATCGGGATGACCGAGGCGTCATGCGTCCAGTGCTCGAAGATGCGGCGCTCGTCGTGCTGCAGCCGCGCCAGATCGGCCGGGCGATAGGCGTGGTCGCGGCTGGCGAGAATATGGTGATGGGCGCGCGCGACGGTCTGGATGGAATCGAGCTGCACGAAGCCGAGCGTCTCGATCATGCCCATCGCATCGTGCGGCGAGGCCGCCGGATCGTGCCCGAGCCCGTGGACATGCAGGAAGACGCGCCGCGCCCCGGCGTTGGCGAGGTCGAGCGCGGCGCGGCTCATCGGCGCGCCGCCTCGTCGCCCAGCCGCGCCGTCGCCGTCTCGATACGGCCTTCAAGTTCGGCCATGAAGGCGGGGCGCTTGAGCCCCGGCGCGATGGCGGGCAGGAACTCCAGAACGATCGTGCCGGGATAGCGCCGCCAGCCCTTCCAGTAGCGGCCCGAGTTGAGCGCAAACGGCGCGCAGGGCACGTCCAGCTGGGTGTAGAGCGCGGCGACGCCCGGCTTGTAGTCGGGCGCGGCTCCCGGCTTCTTGCGCGTGCCTTCCGGGAAGATCGCAATGGAGCGGCCGGCGGCGAGGCGGTCTTTCGCCTGACGCAGCAGCGAACGCAGCGCCGAGGCGTGCGCGCCGCGGTCGAGCGCGATCATCTTCGCCTTGCGCGCATACCAGCCGTAGAACGGCACGTAGAGCAGCTCGCGCTTGAGCACGAGGGCCGGGTCGCGGACGATCACCGGAATGGCGACCGTATCCCACATCGCCTGATGCTTGCCGGCGACGATGCAGGGGCCGGCGGGAATGTGTTCGCGCCCGCGCACCTCGAAGCGGAGGCCGCAAATGACCCGCAGCCCCCACAATACGGCCTGGCTCCACAACTCGATGCCCTTGACCGACCAGCTTCGCGGGCCGAGCAGGGCCGGCAGCCAGCCGACATTCAGCACCACCGAGACGAGCGCGAAATAGACCTGAAAGAGAACCGAGCGCAGCGCGACCATGGGCGGGGTTCAGGCGCCCAGCATGGCGATCAGCCGCCCGCCGCCGAGGCGGGCCTGGGTCGCGATATATTTCATGTATTCGCCGGCCATGAGTTTGAGGGTCGCCGGATCGCGCCAGGCGCCCTTGCGCGTCAGCACTTCGGGCATGACCGGATAGGGCACCAGCGTCACACCTTCCATCTGGCTGCCCAGTTCGAGCAGCGCGCGGGGCATGTGATAGGAGGCGGTCACGACGATCACGCTGCGGAAGCCCTTGGCCTTGGCCCATTGGGCTGCCTCGGCGGCGTTGCCGGGGGTGTTCTGGGCGTACCAGCCCAGATCGACGCAGCAGTCGAAGGCGGCGTCGGAATTGGGATGCGTCTTGCGCAGCGCCGCCCGGCTGGTCGCCTCGTGCAGTCCCGAGATCAGCAGCCGCGAGCCGTGTCCGGTTTCGAGCAGATCGAGCGCGACATCGATGCGATCGTCGCCGCCGGTCAGCACCACGATGCCCTCGGCCAGCGGCGCTTCGCGCGGCGGCATGGGCAGCGTCGTGACGAACGCCGCGAAGCCGCCCGCGAAGGCGGCGAACACGATGACGCTCAGCCTCAACAGGCGACCGGGCCAGCGCCGCCGGCGGCGCGCTGGGCGAGGGGACGGTGTCTCTGTCACGGCCTCACTATCGCACTTGCCGGACGGCTTGGGAATCCGGGGTTTGGTGCGGATGTGACGGCGGCCGCGCCGGTTGAAAGGGGCAGGCGGCAGGTGTGGAGGGCCCGCCTTCGCGGACCATGACGGGTTGGGGTGTCTGGAGGGCGCGGCGGTGACGGCGCGACTTGGGATGCGGCGGTCTTAGGCCCTGGCCAGGAAGCGGGCGACTTCCAGCCGCGCGGTGAGCATCGCGATGAGGGCGGCGGCGGCGGGGACGAGCGCGAACCAGACGGCGTCGCCCCATGTCGGCGTCAGCGCCGGCAGCGGCAGCGCCTCGGTGCTGCCGAAGGCTGCGATGGCGACGACGAAGAGCGCGGCCCCGGCGAGCCCGACGAGCCCGGCCTCGCCGCCGAGCCGGAAGAAGCGGCCCTGCACCTGACCGGCGATGAAGCCGGGCCGCGCGCCGGTGCGATGGAGGACGTCCACGACATCGCGGTGCGCCATCAGGGCGGCGCGCACGGCGAAGATGACGGAGGCCGCCGCCGCCAGCGCAATGAGCGTCAGAATGGCGTAGGCGCTCCAGCCGATCGTGGCGGAGGCCGCCGTCAGGCCCTCGTTCCAGCGGCTGTGATCGTCGAAGCTGGAGCCCGGCGCGACGCGGGCGAGTTCGGCGCGCAGCGCGGCGCTGTCGAGCGCCACGGAGGCATCCAGCGTCACCGCGATCAGCACCGGAACGGGGACCGCCGCGAGATCGACATCGCCGAGCCAGGGTCGCAGCAATTCGGCGCTTTCGGCGGCCGAGAGGCGGCGCGCGGCGGCGACGCCCGGCGTCGCCCTGAGCACGCCGAGCGCGCCTTCGACCTGGGCCTCCATCGCGACGCCCTCGCTCTCGACGATCTGCACAGTGGCTTCGCCCGAGAGGCCGCGCTCCCAGGCATGGGCGAGGCGCGCGGCGCCCAGCGCCAGCGCCAGCGTGAGGCAGGCCAGAAAGCTCATGATCGCCATGACGCCGAACAGGGCGCCTTCGCCGCCGCCGCCGCGCGGAAAGAGCGGCGTGGGCTTCACCGGCCGCGCCTCGGGATTCACGTCCATCGCGCCCCCGCCGCCTGATTGATGCGCCCCGCGAAGAGGCGCAGCTCGCGCGCATCCGCCGTCTCGATGAGGCTGCGGTCGTGCGTGGCGATCAGCACCGAGGTGCCGAGCTTGTTCAGCTCGATGAAGAGCCGCATCAGCCGCGCGCCCATGTCGGGATCGACGCTGCCTGTCGGTTCGTCGGCGATCAGCAAAGGCGGGCGCGAGACGACGGCGCGGGCGATGGCGATGCGCTGTTTTTCGCCGCCCGAGAGGGTCGGCGGACGCGCATGCATACGCTCGCCCAGGCCGACCCAGTTGACGATCTCCTCGACGTCGCCGCGCCATTCGCGCTCGGGCCTGCCCAGAATGCGCAGCGGCAAGGCGACGTTTTCATAGGCGGTGAGGTGATCGAGCAGGCGGAAATCCTGAAACACCACGCCGATGCGGCGGCGCAGCGCGGGCAGTTCGGCGCGCGGCGTCGCGCCCAGATCGCGCCCGAACATCGAGACCGTGCCGCGCGTGGCGCGCTCGGCGAGCGAGATGAGCTTGAGCAGCGTCGTCTTGCCCGCGCCGGAGGGTCCGGTCAGGAACGTGAGGCTGCCTTCCGGCAGTTCGAAGCTGACGTCGCGCAGCACCTCAGGGCCGCCGCCGTAGCGCATACCGACATTGTCGAAGCGGATCATCGTGCCGTCCGATAGGCCCCAATCCGGACGCCTGCAAGGCCGCGCCTTGTCTCGAATCGGAGCCTATGTCACACCAAACGAATAGGCGAGCGCCCGCGCACTTCATGATCATTGCCTGCCCATCCTGTGAGACGCGGTTCGAGGTGAATGCCGCAGCCTTTCCGCCCGGCGGGCGAAAGGTGAAGTGCGCGCGTTGCGCGCATGTCTGGCACGCCGCATCGCCCGCCGGCATTCCCGCGACGCCGGTGGAGCCGGCGCTGCACGAGCCGCCCGCCGAGATGATCGCGCCGCCCACGGTGATGCCGCCGGTGGAGCCCGAGACCCATCCGGAGATGATCTGGGCGGGCAGCGACATTCCTCCGCGCAAATCGGGACGGCTGGCGACGATCGGCCTGGCGGCGGCCAGCGTCGCGGTGGTGGCCGCAGGGCTCTATATCTTCCGCGACGCCGTCGTCGCCTATGTGCCGGGCGTCGCGCCCGCTTATGCGGCGCTGGGGATGCCGGTGGACCTGACGGGGCTGGAGCTGACGATCGAAGCGCAGTCGATGGCCGCATCCGGCGACGGCGGGACCAAGCTGGTGGTCAAGGGCTCGGTCGCCAATCCTTCGGGCGAAGAACGCCCCGTGCCGCCGATCCGCGCCAGCCTGCTGAGCGAAAAGAACGCCGAGCTGCACAGCTGGACCTTCGATGCCGGGGTGAAGACGCTGAAGCCCGGCGAGACGCACGAGTTCACGCAGGAGCTGGCCCAGCCGCCGGCCGACACCTATCGCGTCTATGCCCGGTTCGCGGACGAGACCTGAATGAGCGCGCCGGAAGTCCTGTTCAGCGCCGCCGAGATCCAGGACCGGATCGACGCGCTGGCCGAGACGATCGCGGCCGATCTGGGCGAGGATATCGTGGCCGTGCCGGTGATGACGGGCGCGATGGTGTTCGCGGCCGACCTGATCCGCGCGCTGTGGCGGCGCGGCGTGGCGGTGGAGCTGATGGCGCTGCGCATCCGCTCGTATGGCGCCTCGCTGAGCGCCGAGAACGCGCCGGTGATCGCGATGCCGCTGGACAAACGGATCGACGGACGCACGGCGCTGCTGATCGACGGGGTTTGCGATGTCGGGCATACGCTGGCGACGGCGCTGGCCCATCTGAAGGACAATGGCGCGGCGCGGATCGCCAGCGTGGTGATGGTCGACAAGCCGGTGCGACGGGGCGTGGCGGTCAAGCCGGACTATGCCGGCTTCACGGCCGACGACGCGTTCGTGGTGGGCTATGGCATGGATGCGGGCGGGGCGCTGCGCCACCTGCCCTATATCGGCGTGATCCGGTAGCGCCGCCTAGAAGCGCTTGAGCAGACGTTCCAGATAATCGAGTTCGGGCTTGGGCCGGCCGGTCTCGCCCGAGCGCTTGCGCAGCTCGTCGAGGATTTCGCGGGCGCGCTGGGTTTCGCGTTCGGTCGGGATCTTGACCGAGCCGTTGTCGATGGGGCCGTTGGCCTCGGGGCGGCCGGCCGGGTCCATGCCGGGATTACGGCGGCCGACGGCGCGGCCGACGCGCGTGCCGCCGTTCTTCTTCTGCTCGGCGGCGAGGGCCTGCCGGGCCTGGTCCTGCGCCGATTTCAGTTTCTCCAGCGCCTCTTCCTGCTGCGCCAGCGCCTCTCCGGTGTCGCCTTCGCGCAGGGCCTTTTCGGCCTTGTCCATCGCGGCGCCGGCTTCGCCGAGCTCCTTGGGGCCTTCGGCGCCCTGCTCCTCGATCTTCTTCTCCACGCCGCCGAGGCGCTGTTCCAGATCGTCCTGCTCGCCGGCGGCCTTTTCGTCCTCGCCGGCGGCGCGCGAGTCCTCGCGCTCCTGCTCGGTCTTCTGGTCTTCGCGAAAGGTCTTGTCGCGGAGCTTTTCCTGCTCCTTGACGATCTCGTTCAGCTCGGCGAGCTGCTGGGCGAGGCGGCGCTCTTCCTCGGACGGCTCGGCCATCGGGCCGTCCATGCCTTCCATCATGTCCTGAAGCTGCGACAGCAGCTCCTGCGCGGCGTCCTTGGCGCCGAGACGGGCCATCTCCTCGATGCGGTCGAGCATGGCTTCCAGATCCTGCGCGTCGATCGTCTCGCCGTCGACCAGCGGGATCTGCTCGCCGGGGGCCTGCTCGGCCATCGCCTGCATCATCTCGCGCATCGCCTGGCGCAGCTGTTCGGTGAGGCGGGCGATCTCTTCGTCGGGCGCGCCTTCGGCGATGGCCTTCTGGAGCTCCTTCTGCAGGCGGCGCACTTCCTCGGCGGCGAGCGTGACGCCGCCGTCCTCAAGGCTGAGCGCGATGTCCCACAACAGCGCCTGGACGCCGGTGACGTCGGCGCGCACGCGGCTCTGCATCAGCCGCCAATAGGCCGAGCGCAGGCCGAGATAGACCGAGCCCTTCATGTCGAAGCGCTCGGGCGCCAGCGTGAAGGCCTCGAGCGCCGTGGCGACGCGCGGAATGGCGCCGGGGCCGCGCGAGAGCTCGCGCCGCTGCTCGACGATGGCGCGGTCGAGGGGATGGGTGAAACGGCGCTCGGGCAGGGTGAAGCGGCGTTCCTCGCTGCTGGCGGTCTGGCCCGCGCCGTCGACGGCATTGAGCTGGACCGTCACCTCAAGCCCGGCCCAGGGGTGGGCGGTGAGATCCTGGAAGGCGGCGGACTTGAGCGACCTGGCGTCCTTGCCGGTGAGGGGCAGGGGGATGACGATCTCGCCGTCGCCGTCTTCCGCAGTGGGGTCGTCGCCCTCCATCGCCTCGGGGGCGAGGCGAATCCAGGCCTCGGCGGCGGCGACGCCATAGTCGTCGCCGGCGGTGAAGGGGATGCGGGTGGAGAGCCGCGCCGTCGGCTCGATGTCGCCGTCGAAGGCGATGGTGGGCGGGGCGTCGGGGAGGACCGAGATCTCCCAGTCGCCGATCTTGCGGCCGTCGGCGAAGATGCGGACGCGCTCCGACGACGCCAGCTCGATCTCGCCGGAAAAGGCGCCGCCGGGGGCGGTCGGATCGGGGGCGAGCGCGGCGGCCTCGCCGGTGTCGAGTTTCTGGCGCTCGACGCGGGGGGCGGTGGCGCCGTCGATGCGGAGCGTCAGCTTCGAGCCGGCGGGAACGGCGAGGGCGCGGGTGGGGTCGAGTGGGATGGTGCCGCGGGCCTGCGCCATGATGATGGGCGCGCCGCCGGTATAGGCGGGCGGGGTGATCCAGGCGTCGAAGGCGATGTCGGTGGTGACGCCGGTGCGGGTGTTGTCGATGTCGAAGATGGAGGCGAGGCGGCGCGGCGCGTCTGCCCCGGCCGCGAAGAGGCCGGCGGCGAGGCCGAGAAAGACGAGGCCGCGCAGGGCGTAGGGGTCGCGGCGGGCGACGTCGGGCTTGGGCCAGACGGGATCGAGCGCGCCGAACGCCGCGAGCTGGCGCTCGATATGGGCGCGCCAGAGGCGCTGGGTGAGCGGGTCGCCCGCGCCGGTGGCGAGAGAATCCTCGGCGGTGGAGAGCGGGCGGTGGCTGAGGGCGTTTTCGTCTTCCAGGCGGCGGATGCCGCTTTCGCGGCTGGGCCAGAAGACGAAGCGCCAGTCGAGCCAGAGGAAAGTCGCCGCCGTCAGGATGAGGGCGCAGACCATGAGGATGCGCGGGCCGGGCGGGAACGCGCTCCAGATGTCGAACAGGGCGATGACCGCGCCGAAGCCGAGCACGGTCAGGCCGCGCCAGCTGGCGGCCCAGGCGCGTTCCCACCAGATCGCGGCGCGGCTGGCGGCGATGAGCCGCCGGCTGCGCTCGATCTGGCGGCTCATGGCCTTAGCCGAGCCAGTCGGGAAGGCGGTCACGCCCCAGCATCTCCTCATAGCTCGGCCGCGGCCGGACGATCGCCCAGTCGGAGCCGTTGACCATCGCCTCGGCCACCAGCGGCCGGGCGTTGTATTCGCTCGCCTGCGCCGCGCCGTAAGCGCCGGCGGTCAGGATAGCGGCCAGTTCGCCCGCCTCGAAAGCCGGAACCGTGCGGCCTCGCGCGAACGTGTCGCCGGTTTCGCAGACCGGGCCGACGATGTCGTAGGCCCTTTCCGCGCGATCCGAGGCCACGACCGGGATCAGATCGTGGTGCGCGTCATACATGGCCGGGCGGATCAGATCGTTCATGCCGGCATCCAGGATCAGGAAGTCGCGCGAAGCGCCGTGCTTCACATAGACCACCCGGGTCACCAGGATGCCGGCATTGGCGACGATCAGCCGCCCCGGCTCGAACGCCAGTTTCAGGTTCTTTCCGGCGGAAATGCGGCTGACCATGGCCCCATATTCGGCAGGAGAGGGCGGCGGCGCCTCATTCATGACATAGGGCACGCCGAGCCCGCCGCCGAAATCGGCGCGGGTGATCGTATGGCCGGCGGCGCGCAGCGCGTCGGTCATCTCGATGACCTTCAGATAGGCGGCCTCCATAGGCCCCAGTTCGGTGATCTGGCTACCGATATGGACCGCGATGCCATTGAGGCGGATGCCGGGCAGGCGGGCGCAGCGCGTGGCGAGATCGGGCATGCGGTCGATCGGCACGCCGAACTTGTTCTCGCCCTTGCCGGTGGAGATCTTGGCATGGGTGCGGGCGTCGACATCGGGATTCACGCGGATCGCGATGTCGGCGGTGACGCCTTTGGAGGCGGCAAGCGCGCTCAGCGCCTCAAGCTCGGGTTCGCTTTCGACGTTGATCTGGAAGATGCCGGTGTCGAGCGCGAAGGCGAGTTCGCGTTCCGTCTTGCCGACGCCGGAGAAGACGATGCGCTCGGGCGGCACCCCGCCCGCGAGCGCACGGCGCAGTTCGCCCTCGCTGACGACATCGGCGCCGGCGCCTTCGCGCGCAAGGGTTTCGATGACCGCGAGATTGTTGTTGGCCTTGACCGCATAGGCGACGAGCGAGCCGGCCGGCAGCGCGTCGCGGAAGACGCGGAAGTGCCGCAGCAGCGTGGCGGTCGAATAGAGATAGAACGGCGTGCCGAGCGCCGCCGCGATCTCAGGGATCGCCACGTCTTCGGCATGCAGCACGCCGCCGCGATAGTCGAAATGGTTCATGGCGCCTTGGCGGGCGTAGGTTCGGGCGTGGGCGTGGGGGCGGCCGGCGTCGCGCTTTTCGCCGCTTCCGACGGCGATTCCAGCGGCCCGCGGCGGCCGCAGGCGGTGAGGGCGAGCGCGGCGGCGAGCGCCAGCGTCAGAGCGATTGCAGTCTTGTGCGCCATGCGGCGGCCTCCCGTTTCACGTTGTCGGGCGCAGTGCCGCCGAATGAGGTGCGGCTGGCGACCGACGCCTCGACGGTGAGGATGCCGAACACCGCATCGGTGATGCGCGGCTCGACCTTCTGCATCTCGGCGAGCGGCAGATCGGTCAGTTCGACCCCCTTCGCCTCCGCCGCCTTCACGATGCGGCCCGTGATGTGGTGCGCCTCGCGGAACGGCACTTTCAGCGTGCGCACCAGCCAGTCGGCCAGATCGGTGGCGGTGGCGAAGCCGGACGCGGCGGCGGCGCGCATTCTTTGCGCGTCGATGGTCATGTCGGCGACCATGCCGGTCATCGCGGCGAGGCAGAGGCTGAGCGTATCGGCGGCCCCGAAGACCAGTTCTTTGTCTTCCTGCATGTCCTTGGCGTAGGTCATGGAGAGACCCTTCATCACCGTCAGCAGGCCGATGAGCGCGCCGAAGACGCGGCCGGTCTTGCCGCGCACGAGCTCGGCGGCATCGGGGTTGCGCTTCTGCGGCATGATCGAGGAGCCGGTGGAGAAGCCGTCCGACAGGCGCACGAAGCCGAATTGCGGCGTCGACCAGACGACGATCTCTTCCGCAAGACGCGAGAGATGCATCGACAGGATCGCGGCGGCGGAAAGATATTCGATGGCGAAATCGCGCGCCGACACCGCGTCGAGCGAGTTGCGCATGGGCTGATCGAAGCCGAGCGCCGCGGCCGTCTGCTGGCGGTCGATCGGGAACGAGGTGCCGGCGAGAGCGGCGGCGCCCAGCGGGCTTTCGTTGAGGCGCTTGCGGGCATCGGCGAGGCGGCCGAGATCGCGTCCCAGCATCTCGGCATAGGCGAGGCAGTGGTGGCCGAAGGTCACCGGCTGCGCGCTCTGCATGTGGGTGAAGCCCGGCATGACGTCGGCGGCGTGCGCCTCGGCCTTGTCGACGAGCGCGGCGATGAGCGCCTTCACCTCGGGCACGGTCGCGTCGATCATGTCGCGCAGCCAGAGGCGGAAATCGGTGGCGACCTGATCGTTGCGCGAGCGCGCGGTGTGGAGGCGGCCCGCCGCCTGACCGATCAGTTCGGCGAGGCGCGCCTCGACATTCATGTGGATGTCTTCGAACGCGTCGCGGAACGGGAAGGCGCCATCACGAATCTCTGAAGCGATCCGCGACAGTCCTTCCTGGATGGCGCTTGAATCGGCGGCCGAAATCATGCCCCTAGCTTCAAGCATGCGGACATGCGCAAGGGAGCCTTCGATGTCCTGTTTCGCCATGCGGCGGTCGAAGCCGATGGAGACGTTGATCGCCGCCATGACTTCATCCGGCCCGGCGGCGAAACGGCCGCCCCACATGTCATTCGCGCTCAAGGGAAAGAGGCTCCTGTGCCCGTAAAAATTGCCGCACTTGCAGGGGTTTTGCTTAGCCTGGCGGCGGGTCTGCTGATTTTCACCATGCGAGACGGCAGCGAGGCCAGTCAACAGATTGAGGGGCCTGCGTCGCCCCAAATCGCCGCCCCGGGCGCTTTTTTCGCAACCCCGGAGGGGGCGCAGGCCGCCCCCGCCGAGCCTTTCCTGAACGGCAATGGCGCCGAGGTGCGGCTGGCCGATTTCGCGGGCAAGACCGTGGTCCTCAATTTCTGGGCGACGTGGTGCACGCCCTGCGTCAAGGAGCTGCCTTCGCTGGCGCGGCTGCAGGCGGCGCGGACCGATCTGACGGTGATCGCGCTGAACGTGGACACCAAGGCGGAAGGGCCGATCGCCGACTTTCTGAAGGAGGTCGGCGCGTCCGAACTGGAAGCCTATACCGACCCGAAGAAGAAGCTGTGGCGCGCCTTTCGCCTGAACAGCCTGCCGACGACATTCGTGATCAGCGCGGATGGACGGGTGGTTGGGCGGCGCGAGCGCGACGCGGAGTGGGATTCGCCCGAAGCCCGGGCGGGGATCGACGCGGCGCTGAAATAGCCTGCGCGTGGTTCGAGGCCCGCGTTGCGGGCGCCTCACCATGACGACTTCCGGTGGAATCGATCTGAGCTCGTCATCCTGAGGTGCGCGCCGAAGGCGCGCCTCGAAGGACGCACGATGGTTCAAACGTCTCTCGGCTTTCCGCCGCGCCTGCGGGACAGGGGTGGCAGCGCATTCCAGTCGTTTCGGATCAACGCCTCCTTTTTCGCCCGGCCCCAGCCTTTGATGCGGCGCTCGAAATCGTGCGCGTCGCGGATATCGGGAAAGTGCTCCTGGAAAACCAGCGCGACGGGTCGGCGGGTCGACGTGTACCCACCGAAAACGCCGGCATTATGCTCGCCGACCCTCACGTCGGGATCGTTGCTGGTCGAGCCGACATAGTAGCTGCCATCGGCGCAACGCAAAATGTAGACCCAGCCGCTCACATAGTCCCTGCGTGGTTCGAGGCCCGCTTCGCGGGCGCCTCACCATGACGGAGAGGGGTGCGATGCGGTTGTCCTGACGCCCCCGGGGGCGCAGGGTTCAGAGGCCCGCGCCGCCTTTGGGGTGCCAGCCGGCGCGCCATTCGTCGCGGTCGACGACGAAGCTGGGGCCGCCATTGTCGAAGAACCAGGTATCGACGACCCAGAGGTGGCCGTTCGAGATTTCCTTGATGGTTGCGGTGGCGTGCACCAGGCCGAGCGTGCCGAAGGGCAGGCCGCGCATCGTGGGCTCATCGACCACGTGGTATTTCAGGAAGCCCGATTTCTGCATCATCTGCAGCGCGACGGTGGTGTTGGCGGCTTCGGCATAGCAATCGACATTGCCGGGGCCGGGGCTGGCGAAGCCGGTGCCGCCGACATCGTTTTCCGTGCCGTCCTTGGGGCCGGCGATCTGTTCGAAGCGGCTCATCGCCAGGGCGATGCGGTCGCGCTCGTCGGCGGCGTCGCGTGTGCCCACGAAGAAGGCGCCGATCTCGCCCCATTCCTCGGGCGAGAATTTCATGCCGTACATCGACGAGCAGCCATAGCCGTTGCAGTGCGTGAAGCGCACCAGCGGGTCGTTGTGGTGGGTGGACGGTTCGATGATGTTTTCCGGCGTCGCGCAGGCGGCGAGCGCGAACAGCGCGCCGAGCGCGAGGAAACGGGACGCGGTCAATTCGCCTCTCCCTGGATGCAATAGATGCCGGCCGGATCGACCGGGGTGATGGTGCCGGCGGCGAGATCGATCTTCGCGGCCGCGATGAGCCCGGTGTAGAGCCCGTTCCCGGTGTCCTTGGCGCCGACCTTGGGCGCGATGCCGGCGACGAATTCGGTTTGCGACGTGACGCCGGCGAAATCGGCGCCCTCGCCGCATTGGGTGTCGATATAGGCAAAATTGTCGATCACCGGGACGCTCATCGCCCTGGTGGCGGTGAAGGTGGCGATGCCGTCGTCGGCGCGGCTGACGAAGGTGGAGAGCATCAGCCCGATGCGGCCCTTGGACGAGATGAAGCTGAGCGTCGCGTGACGGTCGCTGACATACTGGCCGCCGTCGAGATGCCAGCCGGCGACGGCGGGAACGCCGTCGAGCGTCTCGCGGCCGTCATAGGTGAGCCCGACGAGCGCCGGTTCGTCGCGCCATTCGGCGGCGGCGGCGAGGGCGGGGCCGGTGAGGGCGGCGAGCAGGGCGAGGCGCGAAATCGTGGGGCGCAAATTCATGGGGCGCAAATTGCACAAAGCCCGCCCGCCCGGCAACATGGCGCCATGTCATTCGCCAAGGCCGATCAGATGCTGGAGCTGGCCGCGTTCTGCGCGGCCCGCCGCGGCGGGATCACGCTGGCCGATGTGACCGGCCGGTTCGGCTGCGTCAAACGGACGGCGCAGCGCATGCTGCATACGCTGGAAGTGCAGTTCAACGACACGCGCACCCATATCGACGAGGACGGGCGAAAGCGCTGGTCGCGGCCGGGCGCAGGGCTGAAGGATTTCCTGACCCTGACGCCGGAAGAGACCGCGGCGCTGGAGCATGCGCGGCAGGCCATGGCGCTGGCCGGGGACGACAGCGCCCGTCATCTGGAGCGGCTGCAGGACAAGCTGAAGGCGCTGGTGCCCAAGGAGCGCGCGGCGCGGCTGGAGACCGACCACGACGCGCTGCTGGAGGCGCAGGGCTTCGTCGCCCGGCCCGGGCCGCGCCCGCGCGGCGACGCGGCGGTCGCCGACGTGCTGGCCGAGGCGATCAAGGCGTGCCGGGTGGTGGAGATCACCTATCGGGGGAAGGTGTCGAAGGTTCACCCCTATGGCCTGCTCGCCGGGATGCGGCGCTATCTGGTGGTACGGGCGGCGAGCCGTCCGACGGGCGAGATGGGGCTGAGGCGGATGGACCTGATCAGCGCGGCGCGGCTGACCGAGGAGAGCTTTATCCGCGACGAGGGGTTCGATCTCGACGCCTATGCGCGACGCTCGTTCGGGGTGTTCCAGAGCCCGGAGGAATTCGGCGAGGTGGTGTGGCGGTTCGCGCCGGAGGCGGCGGGCGCGGCGCGGGACTTCGTGTTTCATCCCTCGCAGCGCGTGAGCGAGAACGCGGACGGGTCGTTGACCGTCGCCTTCGAGGCGGCCGGGTGGCTGGAGATGGCCTGGCACCTCTATATGTGGGGCGACAAGGTGGAGGTGCTGAAACCCGCCGGGCTGAAGGCGCTGGTGGGCAAGCACCGGCGCAGTGACTGGCCGGGCCTGCCGTGAGATACTAGGTATAGTATCCTGTGTTGTGTCGGCCACAACGACTCGTTTTCGCGTTTTTCGATGTTTGTCTTCGATGCCGAAACGATCCTTCCTCCGCGCCCAATTCGATATAGGAATATAAGCTGACTGAAATTGCCTGACAAGCCGTGAACGAAACCAGCCGGACGCAGAACGTCCGGCTGGCTTGGCGGGGTTGCGGCGGTTGCTCAGGATGCCGGCCCCGTATTCCCGGGTGCTTACATCGCGCGGCAGCGGAAGCCGGCGGCGGCGAAGCGGGCGACGATCTCGGCCTCGGTGGCGGCGTTGACCGGGCGGCCGTCGCGGCCGGTGATCTCGCGCAGCGTCCAGCCGAACATCGGATCGGTGCGCAGCGTGACGGCCGCCTTTTCCGCGCCGGCCCAGAGGAAGCAGGCCTCCTGCCCATCAAGGAACCAGTCGAGCCGGTCCCACATGCGGTTGGCGAAGACGGCGCTGGCGTCCTTCAGCGCGCGGGTGGTGCGGACGGGGATGAGCCTGGCGTCGCCTTCCCACGGGGTCTCGAAGAGGGCGGTGTCGCGGAGCTTCGCGGCGAGCCAGGCGTCGTCCTCGCGCGCGTGATCGGGCGTGTGCGTGGTTCGAGGCCCTGCTGCGCAGGGCACCTCACCATGACGGATCGCGGCTTTGGCGGCGGGGCGGGCGGCAAGGGCGGTGTGCATGGGGCTCTCCATCTCTCGATGAAGTGAGGATGGAGGGCGGGGGTGACAAAGTGTGTCACCTTCCCTGTTTGGCGGTGTGCGTCCTTCGCGACGGGCGCAAAGGCACCCTCCTCAGGATGAGGAGGGGATGCGGGATCAAGCTCTTGAAGCGCGCCCTAGCGCGTGGGGACCGGTTTTTCGCCGCGGTAGTCGTAGAAGCCGCGGCCGGCTTTTTTGCCGAGCCAGCCGGCTTCGACGTATTTCACCAGAAGCGGGCAGGGGCGGTATTTGCTGTCCGCCAGGCCGTCATACAGCACCTGCATGATCGACAGGCAGGTGTCCAAACCGATGAAGTCGGCGAGCTGCAGCGGGCCCATCGGGTGGTTGGCGCCGAGGCGCATGGCGGTGTCGATGGCGTCGACGTTCCCGACGCCTTCATACAGCGTGTAGATCGCCTCGTTGATCATCGGCAGCAGGATGCGGTTGACGATGAAGGCGGGGAAATCCTCGGCATAGGCGCTGGTCTTGCCGAGATCCTTCACGAAGGCGAGGACGGTCTGGAAGGCGTCGTCCTCGGTCGCGATGCCGCGGATGAGCTCGACCAGCTTCATGACCGGAACCGGGTTCATGAAGTGGAGGCCGAGGAATTTCTCCGGGCGGTCGGTGGAGGCGGCGAGGCGGGTGATCGAGATCGACGAGGTGTTGGTCGCGACCAGCGCATCCGGGCGCAGCAGCGGGCAGAGCGCGGCGAAGATCCTGCGCTTCACCTGCTCGTCTTCGGTGGCGGCCTCGATGGCGAGGTCGACATCCTTGAGGGCGGCGAGATCGGTGGACGTGGTGATGCGCTTCAGCGCCTTGTCCATGTCGTCGCCGGAAATCTGTCCGCGCGACGCCTGGCGGGTCATGTTGACCCGGATCTCGTCGAGCGCCGCCTTGAGGCGGTCTTCGGAGAGGTCGTTGAGCACCACGTCATAGCCGGCGAGGGCGACGACATGCGCGATGCCGTTGCCCATCTGGCCGGCGCCGACGACGCCGATGCGCTTCAAGGTGATGCTCATGCCGTTCGTCTCTCCGACGCGCTTCAGCGCTTGCCGATGCCCTGGGCCTCAAGCTCGGCCTTGAGTTCGGGCGCGAGCTTGAAGAGGTCGCCCACCAGGCCGTAATCGGCGACCTGGAAGATGGGGGCCTCTTCGTCCTTGTTGATGGCGACGATGACCTTGGAGTCCTTCATGCCGGCGAGGTGCTGGATCGCGCCGGAGATGCCGAGCGCGATGTAGAGCGTCGGGGCGACGACCTTGCCGGTCTGGCCGACCTGGTAGTCGTTGGGGACGTAGCCCGCATCGACGGCGGCGCGGCTGGCGCCGACGGCGGCGCCCAGCGTGTCGGCCAGCGGCTCGATATAGGTGTGGAAGTTCTCGGACGACGCCAGCGCGCGGCCGCCCGAGACGATGATCTTGGCGCTGACCAGTTCGGGGCGTTCCGACTTGGACAGTTCCTCGTTCACCCAGGACGAGACGCCCGGATCGGCGGCGGCCTCGACCTTCTCGATCGCCGCGCTGCCGCCCTCGGCCGCGTTCTTGAACGCGGTGGTGCGGACCGTGATGACCTTGATCTTGTCGGCGGACTTGACCGTCTGGATCGCGTTGCCGGCATAGATCGGGCGCGTGAAGGTGTCGGGGCCTTCGACCGAGAGGATCTCGGAGATCTGGGCGACATCGAGCAGCGCGGCGACGCGCGGCAGGATGTTCTTGCCGCTGGCGGTCGCCGGGGCGAGCACGGCGGCATAAGCCGGGGCGAGCTTGACGATCAGCGCGGCGACCGGCTCGGCGAGCTGGTGGGCGTAGAGCGGGCCTTCCGCGACCAGGACCTTCTCGACGCCGGCGAGCTTGGCGGCGGCTTCGGCAGCGGCCCCCGCGCCTTCGCCGGCGATCAGGACGTGGACGGGGCCGCCCAGGGCGGCGGCGGCGGTCACGGTTTTCGACGTCGCTTCCTTGAGCGAGACGTTGTCGTGTTCGGCAAGAACCAGAGCCGTCATCTCAGATCACTCCCGCTTCGTTCTTCAGCTTGGAGACGAGCTCCTGAACGTCCTTCACCTTGACGCCGCCCGAGCGCTTGGGCGGCTCGGCGACCTTCACGACGGTGAGGCGCGGCGCGGCGTCGACGCCGTAATCGGCCGCAGTCTTCTCGTCGATCGGCTTCTTCTTGGCCTTCATGATGTTGGGCAGCGAGGCGTAGCGCGGCTCGTTGAGGCGCAGATCGGTGGTGACGATCGCCGGAAGCTTGAGCTTCACGGTCTGCAGGCCGCCATCGACTTCGCGGGTGACGGCGACGCTGTCGCCGTCCGGCGCGACCTTGGAGGCGAACGTCGCCTGGCCCCAGCCGAGCAGGGCGGCGAGCATCTGGCCGGTCTGGTTGCTGTCGTCGTCGATCGCCTGCTTGCCCAGAATGACGAGCTGGGGCTGTTCGGCCTCGACGATGGCCTTGAGGATCTTGGCGACGGCCAGAGGTTCGACCTCCCCGTCCACCTTCACCAGAATGCCGCGGTCGGCGCCCATGGCGAGCGCGGTGCGGATGGTTTCCTGGGCCTGCTGGGGGCCGACCGACACGGCGACGATCTCGGTCGCGGTGCCCTTTTCCTTGAGGCGGATGGCCTCTTCGACGGCGATTTCGTCGAAGGGATTCATCGACATCTTGACGTTGGCGAGGTCCACGCCCGAGCCATCGGGCTTCACACGGACTTTGACGTTGTAGTCGACCACCCGCTTCACGGGCACCAGGATCTTCATCGGCACTAGGCTCCGGTTAAATCTCTCTCCTCGCGGACGGAACCGGACGGGTCCGCCGCGCCGCAGGGAGGACACGCGTTATAGGCCGAAGCCGCCGCCTTCAAGCCCTTCCCTACGAATTGTGCGCCGCACCATAGGGAGGCGGGGGGGAGAGTCAATCTTGCCCTGACGGCATCAGGTCCGATTGGCGCCCGGAACCCAGAGCACGTCCTTGGCGCCCTTGTCGTTGGCGAAGCGGGCAGCGACGAAAAGGTGATCGGACAGGCGGTTCAGATATTTGAGCGCCGGCTCGCCGACCTTCTCGCGGCGCGCGAGCTCCACGGCGAGGCGTTCCGCCCGCCGCGCGATGGTGCGGGCGAGGTGGAGATGGGCCGCCGCCGGCACGCCGCCGGGCAGGACGAAGCTGGTGAGCGGGCTGAGATAGGCGTTGAGCTGGTCGATCTCGTCTTCCAGCCGCGTGACCTGGGCCTCGACGATGCGGGGAATTTCAAAGGCGGGTTTGGGCTCTTCGGGGGTGGCGAGGTCGGAGCCCAGATCGAAGAGATCGTTCTGGATGCGGCCCAGCATCTGATCGAGCAGGCCGGAGGCGGCGGTGCGGGCGACGCCGATGGCCGAGTTGGTTTCATCGACCGTGCCGTAGCAGGCGATGCGCAGATCGTCCTTGGGGACGCGCACGCCGGTGACGAGCGCGGTTTCGCCGCTGTCGCCGGTTTTTGTGTAGATGCGGTTCAGGACAACCATGACGCCCCCGCTGTCAGCTGCGGCGTCTATATGCTGCTGCGCTGCACAAAAGGAAAGATCAGCCCTCGCGGAACCACAAAACCGTCATGATGACGACGATGGCGAGGAACTGCAGACCGACGCGCAGGCGCATGAGCTTGTTGGAGTTGGAGCGGGCGAAGTCGCCGCCCCGGAAAAGGCTGTAAAGCCCGATGCACAGCACGATGAAGACCGCGCCCGCGGCGATGCCGACAAGAATGTTCCCGCTCATGGCGGGGGGTTTTAGGGCTTTCCCGTCACCGCCGCGAGCACGAAATCGGCGCGGGCGGCGGCGGAGGCTTTCGGCAGCTCGACGAGGGTGTAGCCGTTGGCGCGATAGGCCTCTGCGGCGAGATCGTGGGAGCGGACGGCTTCGGCGAAATCCTGTTTGCGTTCCGCGTCGGTCACATAGATCTCGCGCCAGGGCGGGGCGATGAAGACGTTCGGGGCGTAGCGGTAGGTGCGCGCGGCGGCGTGGAAGTGCGGCGGGGTTTGGAGGCCGACGAGCGGGAGGTAGTGCGTGAGTTCGGCGAGAGATCGGTCGAAAAAGACGTGATCTTGATGGCCGCGCATCTGGTCGTAGCTGCGCATTTCCCATGACAACATGAGTTCGGCGTAGAGGCGCTGGTCGGCGGTGTGGCCGGCGGGGCCCTCGATGAGGGCCTGGTGCTGAAGGATCGCGCGGCCGGCCTCGGGCGCGGTGGCGTAGCCGCGGCGGCCGAGTTCCGCGATCAGGGTCGTCTTGCCCGCGCCGGGGCCGCCGGTGATGACGATGTAGGTGTCCATGATGCGCCTTCTGTTCCGCGACTAGTGCGCGCGGCGATGGGCCCTGAGGCTTTTGCTGAAGCTCTTTGAAAGCTGATCGAGGGTGACGGCGCCGAGGCGTTCGAGGAGCAAGGCTTCGGCGGCCTCCAGCGCATCGTCGAGGGCTTCGTTGACGGCGCGTTCGACGGCGCAGGACGGATGATCGCTTTCATGGCCGATGGCGAAGAGGGTGGGGCCGCCGACGGCGCGGTGAATGTCGAGAAGCGTCACCTTCTTCAGATCGCAGGCGAGACGCCAGCCGCCGCGATGGCCCTTTTCGGAGGCGGCGTAACCGGCCTCGCGCAGGCCCGCCATCGTGCGGCGCACGACGACCGGATTGGTCCTCAGCATATGAGCGATCTGGTCCGACGTCAGGGGCTCATCGCGCGCCGCCATGTGCAGCAGAACGTGGAGCATGCGGGAGAGGCGGCTGTCCTGTCTCATGGCGCGAGTATGGGCAGGCGTGCGCGGCGCGCAAGACTCGACACATCAGAAGTTACATGAAATAGAAACGGCCCCTGAAACGGAGGGCGCCATGGCCACGTTCAATCCTGCCGACCCGGAATTCTGGAGCCAGTCCGCCAAGACCTATGCGGCGCAATCGGAACCGTTCACCGGGCTGTTCGCGGCGGATGCATTGGGGCTGACGCAGATCGGGCCGGGGGTGAAGTTGCTGGATGTCGCGGCCGGAACCGGCGCGGCGAGCGCGCTGGCGGCGGCGGCCGGGGCCGAGGTGCTCGCGACGGATTTCTCGCCCGGCATGATCGACGCGATCGAAGCGCAGGCTTTACCGGGTGTGACGGCCAGGGTGATGAACGGCGAGGCGCTGGCGCTGGCGGATGCGTCCTTCGATGTGACGGTCTCGATCTTCGGCGTGATGCTGTTTCCGGACTGGCGCGCGGGCTTAAGGGAAATGGCGCGGGTGACGCGGCCGGGCGGGGCAGGCGTGATCGCGACGTGGAAGCATCCGTTCGGCGCAGCGACGAGCCTGTTGCTGGCGGAGATGCGGGCCGAACTCTTTCCCGATTCCCCGGGCATGAAGCCGTTTGGCGGGATGGAGGTGCTGCGCGATCCCGAGCGGTTGACGACGGAGATGGAGGCGGCTGGCTTCGGCGCGGTGCATGTCGCCGAGTCGTCACATGACTTCCGGTTGAAGCTGGGGCCGGACCTCGATGTCGAGACGCTGTTCGGATTCTCGCCGCACTGGGAAGGGCTGAACGCGGATCAGCGCACGCAGGTCATGACGGCGCTGGCCGCGCGGATTGCGCGCGACCGCCAAGGGGATGTGCTGCCCATCCCCTCGACGGCGCTGATCGCGCGCGGGACGCGGCGCTAGACGAGGCCCGAGCGGTCGGCGCTCTGGCGTTCCAGCATCCAGCCGGGATATTCGCGCGGCAGGGCGCTGACCTTGTCGAGCGTGGCGAGATCTTCCGGTGTCAGCTTCACCTCGGTGGCGGCGAGGTTGTCGCTGAGCTGATCGAGCGTCTTGGCGCCGATGATGACCGAAGTGACGTGGCTCTGGTGCAGCAGCCAGGCGAGCGCGATGCGGGCGACCGAGACGCCATGCGCCTTGGCGATGGGCTCCATCGCTTCGATGACGTCGAAAGCGCGGTCCTTGTCGACCAGCGGGAAGTCGAACTGGGCGCGGCGCGAGCCCTGCGGGCCGGTGCCATCGCGCAGGAACTTGCCCGAGAGCAGGCCGCCGGCGAGCGGCGACCAGGGCATGATGGCGAGCTGATCTTCCTGGGCCAGCGGCACGATCTCGCGTTCGATATCGCGGCCGGCGATGGTGTAATAGACCTGCGCGCTTTCATACCGCGCGAAGCCGCGCGCGGCGGCATAGGCGTTGGCCTTCGCGACCTTCCAGGCGGGGAGATTGCAGAAGCCGACATAGCGGACCTTGCCGGCGCGCACGACGTCGTTCAGCGCCTCCATCGTTTCCTCGATGGGGGTGAGCGGGTCGTAGCCATGGGTCTGATAGAGATCGATGTGATCGAGCTGCAGGCGCTTGAGGCTCTTGTCGATGGCCGAGAGGATAGAGGCGCGGCTCTGTCCGACTTCGTTGGGGCCGGGGCCCATGCGGCCGTGCAGCTTGGTCGCGACGACGATCTGGTCGCGGTTGAGCCCAAGATTCTTGATCGCCTGGCCGAGGATCGCCTCGCTCTGGCCATTGGAATAGACATTGGCGGTGTCGATGAAATTGACGCCGGCGTCGATGGCGCCCTTTACGATGGCGTCGGCCTCGCCCTGGCCCTGCTCGCCGACCACTTTCCAGAAGCCGTCGCCGCCGAAGGTCATGGTGCCGAGACAGATTTCGGAAACGATGAGGCCGGTGCGGCCGAATTTCTTCATGCGCATGGAGAGGCTCCGGGGATGTGAGAAAGGCGCGCGGGGGCGCGGGCCAAGAATGATGCTGGAGAAATCGCTGTTGGCCTGCCGCACTTCAAGAGGTGCGACCTTCGGTCACTAGAACGACAAGCGCGCTTGAATTAGTCGCGTACGGTTCGTGTCGTCGGGGGAGATAAATAAGTGATCGACTTTTCAAACAAGCTCATCTTCAAAATGAAGCGGAATGACTCTTACGCAGAGATTGTCAAACCCCTCCTGATAGATGGCGAGAAAGTCATTAGCGCATATAAGGCCCTTCGTGACGGGGTCGTGTTCACAGACAAGAGGATTATAGCTGTCAACGTTCAGGGTATAACGGGATCGAAGAAGGATTTTTCGTCGCTTCCCTACAAAACAATTATTGCGTTCTCAGCTGAGACGGCCGGGACCCTTGATTTGGATTCAGAGCTTGAGCTTTGGTTTTCAGGTTTGGGAAAGGTCAGCTTTGAGTTCACTGGCGAGACGAATATTAGAGAGATATCCAGACTCATAGCTGAGATCGTGTTCAGGTAGCTTTTAATCCGCGGTCCGGGTCGCGGAAGAATGTCGCCCGGCGGCCTTTGGTGCGGTCGAAGGTCTTCCACTTGCCTTCGGGCTGGGAGAGGCGGTCGAACAGGGCGTAGAGCGCGATCGGGTTGTGGCCGAGGCCGAGATGCGCGCCGGGAACCTCGATGTTCTCGACCATCTCGCCGGGCGCGTTGCGGCTGGCCTGCCAGGCGACGATGCCGTCGGTGCGCGAGTAGATCGATGTGGTGGGGACGGGCGGCGGCACGGGCAGCTGATCGAACAGCGCGTTGTGTTCGGGCTTGTGCCCGGCGGCCCATTCATAGACGCGCCGCGCGTGGCTAGCGGTGGGCGCGCGGGTGAAGGGGCTGCCCAGCGAGATCACCTGGCGCACCTTGTCGGGCATCATCTTGGCGATCTCGCGCGAGAACGTGCCGCCGAGGCTCCAGCCGACGAGGGAGACCTTTTTTTCGCCGTAGCGGTGGTAGAGCTCGTTCACGCGGCCCGTCATGCCTTCGATGAGGCCGGCGCGCAGGCCGAGATTGCGGCCCTGCTTCCACGGGTGAGCGGCGTAGTTCAGCTCTTTCAGCAGGTTGCGCATCGGGGCGGTAGAGGCGTCGGAGGCGCCGAGACCCGGCAGCACGAGCACAGGCTGTCCCTCGCCGCGCGGCAGGTTCGCCTTGAGCCAGGGACGCATGGCGTAGAACCAGCCCAGTTCGAAAACGCCGCGGCCTTCGGTGAAGAGCCAGAAGCGGTGCGGCGGCGGGATGTCAGTGGACCACGCGTCGTTGGCGGGCGCGGCGGCGGCGCTGGCGGCCATTGGCACTCTCCTCAAGCGGCGGGGCTGATGCCCGGTTGCGTCGAATCGTGCCCTAAACGCGCCCGCCCGTCATGCGAATTCGCGCCCCTCAGGATCGCGATCCGGCGACGGGCAGCGGGCGGCCGGGCCTGCCGGCATCGCCCGCAAACAGCGCCTTGAAGCCGCTCTGGAGCGGTTTTTCGACGAAAAGCGAGATCATCAGGCTGCTGCCGACAAGTATGAACAGGACGCCGGCCAGCGCCCATCCGGGGCCAAGCAGGGCGAAGAGCGGCGGCGTGATCGCCGCGCCGAGCACGTAGTGATTGAGATAGAGCGGGTAGCTGAGATTGCCGAGCTCGCGCGTGACGCGAAGGACCGGGCTGAGCGCCCAGTGGATCGCGGGGCTGAACAGGACGCTGATTACGATCAGCGCCAGACCGGCGAACCACACCGCAGCGCTGGCGAGGCCGACGCCGGGATCGTGCGCGAAGCCGGCGATCTCCATCAGGCCGAGGGCGGTCAGCACGGCCAGCCAGAGCCATCCGCTCCGGCCGATATGTCCCGCTGCGATCGCCCACAGCACGATGCCGCCGGCGAAGAAGACGCCGTGCCGCAGCAGCGCGACCTTGAACCAGAAGCGTTCGGCGATGGCGAAATAGCCGCCGGCGAAGGCTTCGCTTCCCGCCAGCTTGACGCCGGCCGACAGCGCGACGAACGCGCCGCTGGCGAGGCTTAGCGCCAATGCGAGCCTGAGAAGCGCACGGGGCGAGACCTGGAACCGCCACATGACGAGGAAGACCAGGATGTAGAACGCCGCCTCGACGACCAGCGTCCATACGACGCCGTCGATATAGGGTCCGATCGGGGAAAGGACCGCCGACTTGGCGAAGGCGAAAAAGAGCGCCGAAGAGACGCCTTCGGTCGCCAGCCGCGCGACGAGCGCGATCAGGGCGCAGAGCCAGAGGGTGGGCAGGATGCGCGCCGCGCGGTTGAGGATGAAGCCGGAGGGGCTGGTCCTCATGGAGCTGAACGAGATGACGAAGCCGGAAATGACGAAAAAGATCTGGACGCCGACGGCGCCGACATCGGCGAACGGCGCGAGAATGGGGAACGCTTCGTCGCCGGTAGCAGGAGTGATCCCGACGCCCTGAAACGAGAACACCGCGAGATGATTGAGCAGAACCAATGCGCACGCCAGGATGCGAACGAGGTCCAGCCCGTCGAAATGGCCGGGCTTGTGTGACATGGGCAGGTGCATTCCTGAGGGCAGCGCCGAATTGACTTAAATTAAGCTCAAATCGGCATGCGGCGTCGATTTTTTATCGCCGCCGCAGCCCTCCCGTTTGCAACTATGCTTAATTCGCGCCGTCTTCGAGCAGGCGGCGGGCGATGAACATGGCCTGAACCTCGGCCGCGCCCTCGAAGATGTTGAGGATGCGGGCGTCGCAGAGGACGCGGCTGACCGGGTATTCGAGCGCGAAGCCGTTGCCGCCATGGATCTGGAGGGCATTGTCGGCGGCGGCCCAGGCGACGCGGGCGCCGAGCAGTTTCGCCATGCCGGCTTCGAGATCGCAGCGGCGGCCTTCGTCTTTTTCGCGGGCGGCGAAATAGGTCATCTGGCGGGCGATCATGATCTCGACCGCCATCATCACCAGCTTGTTGGCGACGCGCGGGAAGTGGATGAGCGTCTTGCCGAACTGCACGCGATCCAGCGCATAGGCGAGGCCGAGCTCCAGCGCGCATTGCGCGACGCCGACGGCGCGGGCGGCGGTTTGAATACGCGCGGATTCAAACGTCTGCATGAGCTGCTTGAAGCCCTGGCCCTCGACGCCGCCGAGAATATTGGCGGCGGGGACTTCGAAGCCGTCGAAGCCGATCTCGTATTCCTTCATGCCGCGATAGCCGAGCACCTCGATCTCGCCGCCGGTCATGCCCTTCACCGGGAAGTGGTTGTCGTCGTCGCCGCGCGGCTTGGGCGCGAGCAGCATCGAGAGGCCCTTGTAGCCGGGGGCGTCGGGATCGGTGCGGACGAGGACGGTCATCACGTCGGCGCGGGCGGCGTGGGTGATCCACGTCTTGTTGCCGGTGATCTTCCAGACGTCGCCGTCGCGCGTGGCGCGGGTGCGGAGCGAACCGAGATCGGAGCCGGTATTGGGTTCGGTGAAGACGGCGGTGGGCAGGATTTCGCCCGACGCGATCCTGGGCAGCCATTCGTCCTTCTGCTCCAGCGTGCCGCCGCCGAGGATGAGTTCGGCCGCGATCTCGCTGCGCGTGCCGAGCGAGCCGACGCCGATATAGCCGCGGGAGAGTTCTTCGGAGACGACGCACATGGCGGTCTTGCCGAGGCCGGCGCCGCCGAAGCCTTCGGGGATGGTGAGGCCGAAGACGCCGAGCGCGCCCATTTCCTCAACGACGCTCATCGGGATGAATTCGTCGCGCATGTGCCAGCCATTGGCGAAGGGCACGACCTTTTCGTCGGAGAATTTGCGGAACTGGTCGCGGATCATCTCCATCGTCTCGTCGAGCCCGGTGACGCCGTGGCTGGCGGCGTTGGGGTGGGCCGCGATGAGTTCGGCGAGGCGGGTCTTCCTGGCCTGATCCTGCGCGGCGCGGGCGGGGCCGGCGGCAACGGCCCAGAAGGCGGCGATGTCGGCGTCGGTGAGGCCGACATCATAGGGGCGGACGATCTCGCCCTGGCTCATCGGGATGCCGCCGACGATCTGAAGCGCATATTCGCCGACGCCGATCTCCAGGATCAGCGTTTCGATCTCGCCGAACTTGCCTTCGGCGGCGACGCGTTCCTGCCAGTGCATGAGCTGGCGCAGCGCTTCGACATAGGTGGCGAGCCAGGAGAAGCCGTGCGCGGCGTGCTGTTCGCGCTCCATCAGGGCGGCCGAGATCCTGCCCTTGTCGGAGAGCTTTTCGCGGAGCGCGACGCGGGCTTTTTCAGCCAAGGTTTCCGCGGCGCCGACGAGGGCGGGAAGGGCGGCGATCGTTTCGGAGGTCATGCGGCGATCCTTGAGGCACGGTATGGCGAAGGAAGGTGTGGTATGGCGCGGCGCACGCGCGTATTCCATACGCACGATGCGGGAAACTGGTTGAAATGGCCGGAAGGGCGGCAAGGGCGCGCGGCGTGCGCGCGGTCGTGACCGATGCGGTGAACCGCTTCGTGCTGAACGACAACTGGGCGATCGCCAGCGACATCGCGATGGCGATCCTGCTGTCGCTGTTTCCGTTTCTGATCATCGTCACGGCGGTCGCCTCGCTGCTGGGCAGCCAGGATCTGGCGCGCGAGGCGGCCGATCTGGTGCTGGCGAGCTGGCCCAAGCAGGTGGGCGAGCCGCTGGCCAACGAGGTGATGCGCGTGCTGACGGGGCAGCGGCGCGACCTGCTGACCATCGGTTCGGTGCTGGCGCTGGTGTTCGCGTCGAACGCCGTCCAGTCGGTGCGCATCGGGCTCAACCGCGCCTATGGCGTGCCGGAGCGGCGCAGCTGGTGGACGACGCGGCTGGAATCGATCGGCTTCGTGATCGTGGGGACGATGGTGCTGCTGGCGCTGGCGTTCCTGATCGTGCTGGGGCCGGTGATCTGGCGCGCCATCACCAGCTATGTGCCCGATCTCGGCGCGTTCTCCAGCCTGGTCACCACGCTGCGCTTCGTGATCGCGACGGCGGTGATCGTGGGATCGCTGGTGATCTCGCATTTCTGGCTGCCCGCAGGATGGCGGCGCATGCGCGACATCTGGCCGGGCATCCTGGTGACGCTGATCGGATGGATCGCGGCGGGCGTCGGCTTCGGCTGGTATCTCGACAGCTTCGCCGGCAATTACGTCTCGACCTATGCCGGCCTCGCGACCGGCATGATCGCGCTGGTGTTCCTGTATTTCTGCGCGGTGATCTTTCTGTTCGGCGGCGAGATCAACGCGGCGATCCGCAGGGCGCAGCAGGGCTGACATCATGCGCGGCGCCTCCGGAAGCGGGGGCGGACCACACTCCACCACAGCAGCGCGATGCCACTGAGCGCGACGGCGAGGCCGAGAAGCGAAGCGATGACGAGCAGCGGGGTGTTGAAATCCTCGCGCGTCTCGTAATCCATGATGTGGAGCATCCAGAAGAAGTCGTAGAGACGCCACGTGCCGTTGCGGCGGGCCGCGACGCGCCCGTCATGGGCGGCGACAGAGATGCGGGTATCGTCATCGTCGGCGAACTGCACGCGCCAGGCAGGCAGGCGGCCGCGATAGTCGCCGCCTTCGGTGGTGACGTAGTCGGCCGAGACGGCGGCGAGATCGCCGGCGAAGTCGGCCTCGGCGATTCTGCGGGCGAGGGCTTCGGAGATGGGGCTGATCACCGCGCCGGTGCGCGCGTCGACGAGGGAGGTCGCGCCGCCGGCGGTCTTCACTTCATAGACCGGCTCGCCCGCCAGCCCGGTGAGCGTGATGGCGATCGCGCCGCCGCCCGCCGCAGACGCGGCAGCATCCGGCGCGATCAGGCCGGCGAGGCCGTCGAGCCGCAACGGCTCCTGATGCGCGATATTGTCTTCGCCGCGCACCTTCTCGATGGGGAAAAACGACATCACCGCGCCGCTGAGCATCCAGATCAGAACCTGGACGCCGACGACGAGCCCGATCCATTTGTGGACCGAGAGGAAGGCGCGCTTCAGCCGCATGGGGCGATCATTGTAGCCACAGGTCAAAGTCGTTCATGTCGACGCAGATATAGCCATCGGCACCGTAGCGAGTTCGCTGATCGTCGCTGAAGACGGGCGAATAAAGTGCCTTCTGGGTCGTCCAGTCGCTGTGGCGCTTTCCTTCCTTCGTCGTCAGGAAGCGAGCGATATGGCCCTCAAATACGGCGCGGTCGTGTTTGTCACCATCGCGTTTGCAGCAGCCAAAGCGGATGGTTTTCGATGTCTCATCAAGAGCCACCACATCAATCTCGATGTCGGAGCCGTCGGCCTTGTTCCAATATCCGCGCACAAGATCGGTGAGGCTGAAATCGCCGACGCCCTTGCGCGAACATTCCTCCATCGTCTGGCGGACGAATTTCTCGAACGCCATGCCTTCATGCGTGAGGAGTGCGGTGTCGGCCTTTTCGACGGCTTCCTCGAGGGGGCGGATGCGGGCGAGGCGGACATTGCGCAGCAGCGCCGCCAGCCAGGCGGAGAGGAAGTTGTCGGAGATGACGTAGCGCGTGCTGCGCTGTTTCTCCGTGGCGAAGACCGGCAGTTGCCGCTCGACCATGCGGTATTTTTCGACCAGCACCTTCAGATGCGCGCCGAACTGCTTGGCGTCGTCGGGCCCGGTGCGGGCGAACTCGGCGGCGAGCGCGCCATGCGACGAGGGCCCGAGGCGCGCGAGAATGGTAAGCAGGCTGTCATAGCGCCCGCGCAACTCGCGCAGGAACCAGTTGTCGGCCTCGTCTTTCAGAGGGCTGGAGCCTTCGAAGAACATCTTGCGAAGCGTTACGCGGCGGTATTCCGCATCCGGCTTCAGGATCGTTTGGTCGAAGCAGTCGCGATAAAACTTTGGGATGCCCTCGAAGATCGACCATAAGAAGAGTTGGTGATGGCGATCCGCGATGCCGTGCTCGCGGAACATTTCGAAGAGCGTTGCAGAGTCCCAGTGGCCGATGTGCAGCGTGTCGGTCACCCGATTAAAGAGCGGTGAGGCTTTGTCTTCTAGGACTGCAGTCAGCTCGGTGTGGATGGAGCCAAGGGTAAACAGGCCTGACGTAGGGACATGTCCCGTGTCGTCCACTTGTTTCCAGAGGTCGCGCGTGTCGTCATCAAGATAGCCAGCATCGCCACACCTTAAGCGAGCCCTGTCGATGTCCTTTTGAAGTTCGGACAGAAAGGGTCTCAGCGGCTTTCTGTTGAGATACTGAAACTCATCGATTGCCGTCGTGATACCCGAATCCCAAAGAGTCAAAAGGCAGGTCGAGATATTCTGAAAGTTATTCGTGTGAGGACTGAGAACCTCGACACCGGGCGTATCGCTGAAGCTATCCTCAAACGCCTGCACAACGCCGCGCTCGTCGCTGTCAGGAATCTGGACATAGATTGCTTTGCGGGCCGAGCCGGTTCGGCGCAGAGCCTCTTGAATCAGTGACGTCTTCCCGATCCGCCTGCGCCCGGAGATGGCGCAGAAGAAGAAGCGGCCTCGGTCGAGGATCGCTTGGATTTGTGCAAGTTCCTGCTTGCGGCCGTAGAAGCCCCATTCGGTCATGCAGATAACATAAGAATTCTTATGTTAGCTGCAATCGGGAAATTTGTCGTATCCAGACAAAGGCTTATCAGCCGCCCGTGGCCTCGATGACGTCTTCGAAGGTGCGCAGGCCCGTGCGGGGCGAATTGACCAGCACGGCCATGTTGCCGGGCAGGTGTTCGTTCCTCAGCATCTTGGTGTGGGCCTTGGGGATGTCGGCCCACGAGAAGACTTCCGACATGCACGGGTCGATGCGGCGCTCGACCACCAGGCGGTTGGCCTGACTGGCCTGCAGGTAGTTGGCGAAGTGCGAACCCTGGATGCGCTTCTGGCGCATCCACACATAGCGGGCGTCGAAGGTGAGGTTGTAGCCGGTCGTGCCGGCGCAGAAGACGACCATGCCGCCGCGCTTCACCACCAGGCACGAGACCGGGAAGGTGCTCTCGCCGGGGTGTTCGAACACCATGTCGACATCGTTGCCCTTGCCGGTGATGTCCCAGATCGCCTTGCCGAACTTGCGCGCTTCTTTCGTCCACGCATCGTATTCGGGGGTGCCGACCTGGGGCATCTGGCCCCAGCACTTGAAGTCTTTCCGGTTGATGACGCCCTTGGCGCCGAGGCTGAGCACGAAGTCGCGCTTGGTCTCATCCGAGATGACGCCGATGGCGTTGGCGCCGGAGACGGCGCAGAGCTGGATCGCGAAGGAACCCAGGCCCCCCGAGGCGCCCCAGACGAGCACGTTGTGGCCGGGACGCAGGATGTGCGGACGGTGGCCGAAGAACATGCGGTAGGTGGTGGCGAGGGTGAGCGTGTAGCAGGCGCTTTCCTCCCAGGTCAGATGCTTGGGACGCTCCATGAGCTGACGGTCCTGCACGCGGCAGAACTGCGCGAAGGAGCCGTCCGGCGTCTCGTAGCCCCAGATGCGCTGGGTGGGCGAGAACATCGGGTCGCCGCCATTGCACTCCTCGTCGTCGCCGTCGTCCTGATTGCAGTGGATGACGACCTCGTCGCCGACCTTCCAGCGCTTCACTTTCGAGCCGACCGCCCAGACGATGCCCGACGCGTCCGAGCCGGCGACATGCACCGGCTGCTTGTGGCCGTCAAAAGGGGAAACGGGCGTGCCGAGACCGGCCCAGACGCCGTTATAGTTCACGCCCGCCGCCATCACGAGCACCAGCACATCGTGGCTGTCGAGCTCCCAGGTGGGGATCACCTCGACCTGGAAGGATTTTTCCGGCTCGCCGTGGCGCTCTTTCCGGATGGCCCAGGCGTACATGTTCTTGGGCACATGGCCGAGCGGCGGGATTTCGCCGATCTCGTAGAGATCCTTCAGGCCGGACTTGGAACTGACGGCTGCGCTCGACATGGATACCCCTCCAAAAACACCTCCGTTGCTTCTTGGCGCAGGCCTCTTGGCCTTTACGGAAATGGCGCGCGAGGATTCGTCAGAATCAAGACAGTCGCAACAGGATTTTTGCGCCGCACAAGGCGGGCGGGTCGATCATGCATTCATTTGGCCGGAACTGCGCAATAACGTGTCGCGATCGTGGTCGATCCTGTCGCTCCCAAGCCCAAAATGCTGCAATGCACAATTTCGGGTAAGGTCGGCGCCGGGCTCAGCCGGCGCGCTGGCGGTCGACGATGGTGGCGATGTCGAGGCCGGCGGGATGCGCGCCGAAGCTGCGGCCGCCGGCGGCGGTGAGGCGGGTGGCGATGAAGGCATCGGCGACGGCGTGCGGCGCGTGCCGGGCGAGCAGCGCGCCCTGAAGCGTCAGCGCCATACGCTCGGCGACGAAGCGGGCTTCGGCCTCGTGCGGCAGGCCGCGCGACAGATCGCCGAGCAGCGCCGCGATGGCGGCGTCGAGACGCGGGTCCGCACCCTTCGCCTTGAGAAGTTCGTTGGCGAAAGCCTCGCGGGCGGCGGGTTCGCGGGCGAGGGTGCGCAGGATGTCGAGCGCGATGACGTTGCCCGAGCCTTCCCAGATCGCGTTCAGCGGAGATTCGCGGAAGAGGCGCGGCAGCGGCGATTCCTCGACATAGCCCGCCCCGCCCATGCACTCCATCGCCTCGTAGACGAAGTTGGGACAGCGCTTGGTCAGCCAGTATTTGGAGACCGCGACGGCGAGGCGGGCGAAGGCGCGGCTTTCGCCATCGGTTCCGTCGAAGGCGTTGGCGATGCGCAAGGTGAGCGCGACCGCAGCCTCGTATTCCACCGCGAGATCGGCGACGACCGCCTGCATCAGCGGCTGGTCGATCAGCGTTTTCTGGAAAGCGCGGCGGCCGGAGACGTGATGCACGGCCTGCGCCAGCGCGCCCCGCATGATGCCGATCGTGCCGGCGATGGTGCCGAGGCGGGTGTGATGCACCATGTCGATGATGACGTTGACGCCGCGCCCCGGCTCGCCCAGCAGCTCGGCGGTCGCGCCGTGATATTCGATCTCGCTGGAGGCGTTGGACTTGTTGCCGAGCTTGTCCTTGAGCCGCATGACATGGATGGCGTTGCGCTCGCCTTCGGCCGTGATGCGCGGCACGAGGAAGCAGGAGAGGCCCTCAGGCGCGTAGGCGAGCGTGAGGAAGGCGTCCGACATGGGCGCGGAGCAGAACCATTTGTGGCCGGTGAGCCGGTAGAGGCGGCCGCCCAGCGGTTCGGCCCTGGTCGTGTTCGCGCGGACGTCGCTGCCGCCCTGTTTCTCGGTCATCGCCATGCCGATGGTGACGCCGGTTTTTTCGGCGAGAGGCTTCAGCGGCGCGTCGTAGGCGCCGCCGATGAGTTTTTTCAGCCAGGGGCCGGTGACCTCGGGCGTCGAGCGGAGCGCCGGGACCGCCGCATAGGTCATGGTCATCGGGCACATCGTGCCGGCTTCGGCCTGGGTGAAGAGGGCGAGCAGCGCGGCATGGGCGACATGGCCGCCGGGGCCTTCGGCGTCCCACGCGATGTCGTGGATGCGGTGGCGCATCGCGGCGTCCATCAGCGCGTGATAGGCGGGATGGAAGCGCGCCTCGTCGACGCGGCGGCCATAGCGGTCGAAAGTGACGAGTTCGGGCGGGAAGCGGTTGGCCTGTTCGCCAAGCTCCAGCAGCGCCTCCGAGCCCGCCTCGGCCCCGAGCTCGGCGGCGCGCCCGGTCAGCCAGTCGCCGGCATAGCGCGCGACGCCTTCGACGAGCGCCAGATCGGTCGTGAACAGGTTGCGCGGCGCGAAGTCGCCCGGCTGGTTGGTGACCTCGTGGGTTTCCAGATGGGTCGACGGCGCGAAACGCGGCATGGCGGCTTTCCCGATCAAAGGCGGCCCGAAAAGAGAGGCGGGAGAGGCTTAGCACCTCTCCCGCCCGGCGGGCCATCGGGGGGGAGGCGTCAGGCCGCCGGGGCCAGATCGGCCCTTGTCCGCGGGCGCGCGGCCACCGCCTCGACCTCGGCCACAAAGGGCGAGGCGGCGATGTCGCGGGCGATGGCGTCGCGCAGCCGCCGCGCCTGCTTGCGATAGCCGGGCTCGGCGAAGATCCGGCGGAT
>JAKOQZ010000094.1 GCA_029778105.1 Pseudomonadota bacterium
CCGCCAGCCCCGTGCGCGGCTTCAAGGCGGCGCTTCAGCGCCACATCGCCGCGCGCGGCCACGGCCTCATCGCCGAGATCAAGAAGGCGAGCCCCTCCAAGGGCCTCATCCGCGCCGATTTCGATCCGCCCTCCCTCGCCCGCGCCTACGAGGCCGGCGGCGCGAGCTGCCTCTCCGTCCTCACCGACACCCCCAGCTTCCAGGGCCACGACGACTTCCTCGCCGCCGCCCGCAACGCCTGCGCTTTGCCCGCGCTGCGCAAGGACTTCCTCTACACGCCCTACCAGGTCGCCGAGTCCCGCGCGCTTGAGGCCGACTGCATTCTGGTCATCATGGCCTCGGTCACCGACGCCGAAGCCCGCGCCCTGCTCGATGAAACCGCGCGCTGGGGCATGGACGCGCTCATCGAAGTCCACAACGAGGACGAACTGGATCGCGCCCTCCGCTTAAGCGGCGATCACATGCTCGGCGTCAACAATCGCGATCTGCACAATTTCGTCGTGGATCTCGCGGTCACCGAGCGTCTGTCAAAGCTCATCCCGCCGGGCCGCATGCTCGTCGCCGAAAGCGGCATCTACACAAACGCCGACATCACCCGCCTTCAGAAATCCGGTGCGACCGCCTTCCTCGTCGGCGAAAGCCTGATGCGCCAGGCCGATGTCGAAGCCGCCGTCATCGCCCTCCTCGCCGCGACGATCTGACCCCTCATGTCATGCCCGCGCAGGCGGGCATCCACGAGACGCCGCCCTGCGCATCAGGGCCTCGGCCGACGCACGATGGTCAGCCCTTTTTCAGCGCCTCCAGCATCGCGCCCATCTTCTGGTGCACCATGTTGATCGCCTTCAGCGGCCGCACCATCACCTTGAACCGGGTGATCAGCCCGTCGCCGTTCCACCAGATCATGTCGATCCCGTTCACGGTGATCCCGTCCACGATCGTCTCGAACTCCAGGATCGCGCTGTCCGCGCCGTGCCATTCGTTCAGATAGTGGAACGAGCCGTTGTTCAGCACCTGCAGCGCGCCCTGCAGATACAGCGCGGTGATCGCCTTGCCGCGCTGGGGCGTGTGGACCACCGGCGACTCGAACACCACGTCCTCGGCCAGCAGAGGCGGAATGTCCTCCGCCTTCCGGCTCTCCACCGCCGCGTGCCAGGCGTAAAGTCCCTTGTTCATGGCGTCCTCCGTTCGCTTTGACGGCCAAGCTGACAGACTTCGTGCGCCGTGCAAGCATGGGGCAACCCCGTGAGCGCCCGAATCCCCATGACCGACCTCTCCCACATCGACGAAACCGGCCGCGCGGCCATGGTCGACGTCACCGCCAAGCCCGACACCGGGCGCAGCGCCACCGCGTCGGGCTTCATCGCGCTGAAGGGCGAAACCCTCGCGCTCATCGCCGAGGGCAAGGCGGCCAAGGGCGACGTCATCGCCGCCGCGCGCATCGCCGGCATCATGGCGGCCAAGAAGACGCACGAGCTCATCCCGCTCTGCCACCCGCTCCTCCTCACCGGCATCGCGGTCGACATCGCCCATGCCGAAGACGGCTCCGGCCTCGCCATCACCGCAACGGTGAAGACGAGAGGCGCCACCGGCGTCGAGATGGAGGCGCTCACCGCCGTCTCCGTCGCCGCGCTCACGCTTTACGACATGGTCAAGGCTGTCGACCGCGCCGCCACCATCGGGGCCATCCGCCTCGTCGCGAAATCCGGCGGCAAGTCCGACTACAGCGAAGACGACGGCGAGAGCGCCCCCGTCGTCATCCCGCCGCTGCCGCCCGAGCCGCCCAAGCTGCTCTCGCGCGGGTTCCGCCGCGCTCCCGGCGCCGCCGCGCGTCCCGCCGCGCCGCGCCCCGCCCCTACCGATCAGGGCCCGGCCACCGAGCGCGCCACGCACAGCCGGGCCGACAGCTTCCGCACCTTCCTGCGCGACAACCGCATGCAGGTCAGCGCCTGGGCCGCCGATGCGGGCCTTCCGGTCGGGCTCATCTACGGCTTCCTGCACGGCCGCGTCGGCCGCCTGCCCCGCGACGCGGAAGAGAAACTCGCCCGCGCCGCCAACGCCACCGTCAAGGACATCTTCGGTGAGTAGCGCCCGGAACGGCGCCCGATGAGCGCGGCGGGGTCCGTCAGAACGCGCGCGCTCGACGCGGCGATGGAGCTCTTGTCGGAAAAGGGCGCGGACGCGCTGACGCTGCGCGGCATCGCGCGCCGGGCCGGCATCGGCGCCGCCTCGATCTATCACCATTTCGACGGCCGCTCCGCCCTGCTCGTCGCGCTGGCGCTGGCGGGGTTTTCGGCCATGAAGCGCGACATCGTCGCCGCGCGCGATGCCGTCCCGCGCAGGGATTCGCTCGAGGCCGGCTCACAGACGTTCTTCGATTTCGCCGCCGCCCGCCCGGCGCTCTTTTCGCTGATGTTCGACTCGCGCCTGCTGCTGCGGCACGCGCCGCTCCGCGAGGCCGAACAGGACATTTTCGCCCTGTTCCATGACCTGGTGCGGCGCAGCAAGCGCATCCCGGCCCGCTTCAAGATGAACACGGCCATGGCGCTGTGGGCGCTCGGCCGGGGCGTCGCCGCCATGCATGCGGCGCATCCCAGCGGCGCTTTGCCGGCCGAGGATCTGCAGCGGATTTTCCGCGGGGCCGACTATCTGATCGACCGCTCCGAGATCCCGCTCTACGCCACGCCCAAGCCCTGACGCCTTGTCGAACGGCGTTCGACTCCCGCTGTTCGCACCAGCGCCGTCACAGAGCGCGAACCGGGAAGGAGGACAGAGCATGTCAGCTGCGCAGGCCCATGAATCCACCGCAGAGCCGCGGCGCGAACGGCCGATTTCCTTTGCGGCGGAAAAGAAGATCGCGCGCGATCTGTCGCCGGGCATCGCCTGGCCGACGGTTGCCCTCGCCGTCCTGTTGCCGCTCATCCTTGGCGGGCTCATCTATGCCGGGCTTTCCGGCGCGGTCGCGCCGGCCTGGCTGACGCTTCCCATCGCCTTCATCTCCTATGCCCACTACTCGCTCGTCCACGAGTCGATCCACGGCAACGTCGTCGCCGCGCCGCGCAGCCTCGCCTTCGTGAACGTCATCGTCGGCTGGATCGGCTCCATCGGTCTCGGCATGGGCTGGCCGATCCTCCAGCGCACGCATGTCCTGCACCACTCGCACACCAACACCGAAAAGGACCCCGACATTTCGGTGAAAGGCACGTTCTGGCAGCTCATGTGGAAATGGGCGGTCGGCATCCCGCAGAGCCTGGTCCCTTACTTCCTCCTGCCCTTCATCGCCCGCGGCGGCTACAGCGGCCTGCGCAGCATCCTCAGCGTGCGCGAGGTGTGGCTCTCGTCGCTGCCGACGCTCTTCACGCTCGCGCTGCTCGGGGTCGCGATCGCGACCGGCCATGTCCTGGACTGGCTGCTTCTGTGGTTCCTGCCGACGCGTCTGGCGGTGCTGATGCTGATGGTTTTCTTCCAGTGGCTGCCGCACTACCCCTTCGACCGCACCGACCGCTATGGCGCCACCCGGATCAGCCTCTGGCCCGGCGGCGACGTTATCCTGCTGCTGCAGAACCTGCACCTCATGCACCATCTCTGGCCGGGCGTTCCGTTCTACAACTATCGGCGGCTGTTCGTGGCGCTGCGCCCTCTGCTCGTGGCCGAAGGATCGCGGATCGAAGGCCTCGGCGTCGGTCCCTGGGCGCGCCGTATCGAGCCGCCGGAGCCGGCCCCGCGCAAGGCGGCATAGCCCCGCAGCGGCGTCCGCGCTCTGCGGCGTGCCCACCACGGGCGCATCTTTGCGCCGCCGGTCGGGTGCGGCTTATTGTCCTATTTCGCTTGACAGGCGCCGGACAAGGATTATTTTCCTTCACCGAAGGAGATCCTCATGCCCCGCGTCCAGGACACCACCGACATCCGCGCCGATCTCGCCGGCGCGCACAGCCAGCTCATCGACACGATCGGCATCCTCACCGTCACGCTGCGCCAGCGCCTCACCGCGTTGCCGCCGCCTCGTGCCTACAACGCCCCGCCGGCGCCGCCCCGCAGCCTCGATCTGCCCGACTATCGGGCGCGCCTCGCCGCCGCAGCGATGCGTGATGTGGCGCGCGTCGCGACCTCCATCGTCGTCCATGCCGACGCCGCCTTGAAGCTGCATGACGGCGCGGCTGCCCCCGCCGCCTTCAATCGGCGCATGACAGCGGCGGCAGAGGCGCTCGATCGCCAGGCCGCCGCTGCGGCCGCCGCTCAGGCAGAGCCCGACAGTC
>JAKOQZ010000095.1 GCA_029778105.1 Pseudomonadota bacterium
CGACGGGCGCAGCCTGCTGGTGCTGCACGGCGACGTGTTCGACGGCGCGGCCCGCTGGGGCCGCATCGTGAGCCGTCTGGGCGACTGGGCCTATGACGCGACGATGTGGACGTCGGACCGCCTTGCGGCGACGCGCAAGGCCATGGGGCTCAGCCACTGGTCGCTGGCCGCCCATATCAAGCGCACCGCCAAGACGGCCCTTGAGATCATTGCGCGCTTCGAGGCCGCCGCCGGCCGCGAGGCCGAAGCGCGCGGGTTCGACGGCGTGATCTGCGGCCACATTCACCAGGCCGCGCTGAAGAAGATCGGCCGCGTCACCTACGCCAATGACGGCGACTGGGTGGATGGCTGCACCGCCCTCGCCGAAAGCCATGACGGCCGGCTGGTCCTGCTGAACGCGGACGGCCGGGTGATCGATGCCGAACCGGCCCGCGCGCCGCATCGCATGCCCGAGGCGATCGCCGCCTGAAACCTTAACGCCAGCGCCTTTCACGACACGCAGGTGACGATGATGCGACAGCGCCGCGATTGGTCTATACTGCCCGACAGAACGCCGCTGTGGATTCGACTGCGGCGCATCGCACGGCGCGCCCGCGCCTCGGAGATCGCAGCCGCCGGCATGGCCCCCGAGCCCTTCAACCCCAAGCGCATCCTCATCGTCTCCGATGCCTGGAAACCCCAGGTGAACGGCGTGGTGCGCACGCTCGAGGCGACGGTCGAAGCGCTGCGGGCCCGCGGCCACGAGGTGCGTCTGGTGACGCCCGACATGTTCCGCAGCTTTCCCCTGCCCTTCTATCCCGAGATCCGCATGGCGATGTTCGCCGGGCGCAAGGTGCGCCGGATCATCGAGAGCTTCGCCCCCGACGCGATCCATATCGCCACCGAAGGCACGCTGGGCCACGCCGCGCGCCGCTATTGCGTGAAGCATGGCGTGCGCTTCTCGACCGCCTTCCATACCCGCTATCCCGACTATGTCAGCGCGCGCCTGCCGATCCCGAAATCCTGGGTCTGGGGCTGGCTGCGCTGGTTCCACCGCCCGGCGATCAACGTGATGGCCCCGACGGCGACGATGAAGCGCCACCTCGAAGCCGAAGGGCTGAGCAAGGTGAAGGTGTGGTCGCGCGGCGTCGATCTGAGCCTGTTCGGCGCGGCCTACCCCACGCCGCCCGCGCTGGCCGATCTGCCCCGCCCGATCTGGATGAATGTCGGCCGGCTGGCGGTTGAGAAAAATCTCGAAGCCTTCCTGGAACTCGACCTGCCCGGCACCAAGGTGATCGTCGGCGAAGGCCCGCAGGCCAGCGACCTGAAAAGCCGCTTTCCGAAGGCGGTCTATACCGGCGCGAAATTCGGTGCCGATCTGGCCGCGCATTATGCCGCCGCCGACGTCTTCGTCTTCCCCAGCCGCACCGACACGTTCGGACTGGTGATCCTGGAGGCGCTGGCCAGCGGCGTGCCGGTCGCCGCTTTCCCGGTGCAGGGGCCGCTCGACGTACTGGGCGACGCGCCGGCCGGGGTGATGGACGAAGATCTGGGAGCGGCATGCCGCCGCGCCCAGGCGATTCCCGCCGAAATCGCCCGCGCCCACGCGCAGAAATTCACCTGGGAAGCGGCGGCGCGGCAGTTCCTGGGACATCTGGCGATTCCCGACCTCGAGCCCTTTGAGGTCGACGATGCGGCGCGCCCCGCCGCAGTGGCGGCCGAGCCGGTGAAAGCCGCCGTCTGAACCTCATCATCATGACAACGCAGTCATGATTCCGCGGTGGCAGCGCCGTCCCTGACGGCGTAGGCTCAGCGCCATGACAAGGCTGAAGACCTTGCTGGTGGGACTGCTGGGGTGCGGCGCGGTCGGCGTCGCCGACGCTCATTCGCGCGTCTTCATCCTCGACGGCAACTCCGGCACGCTGAATTTCTCGTGCGACGTGATAGGTCTCATGCCGGTCGAAGGCGGCTTCACCCGCTTTATCGCCGTCATCACCATCGACGAAGACGCCCCATGGGAGGCCCGCGCGGTGGTGAAAGTCGACGCGCGCAGCCTCATGACCGACGACGGCGCGTGGATCGACGATCTGAAGGGACCGGATTTCTTCAACGTCGCGGCCTATCCCGAATTCGACTTCACCTCGCGCACCACGACCGTGGAAGGTCCGGGGCGGCTGCGGATCGACGGCGCTCTGACGCTGCGCGGCGAAACGCGGCCGATATCGCTGCGCGTGCGCTACAAGACGCCCGACACGCCCTCAGGGACCGCGGCAATCAGCGCGGATGGCGAACTGGACCGCACCGAGTTCGGCATGGACGCCTACGACATGGTCGTGTCTGACGATGTCGAGATCGAGGTCAGCGGCACGGCGCGCCCCGGCTATCCGCCGCCGGCCGCCGTTCTCTCGGCGCTGCCCTAGGCGAAGCAGACGCAATATGGGCACGCGCAATCTCGACGCCGTCTTCGCGCCGGAAAGCGTCGCCGTCGCCGGCGCCACCGATCGGGCCGGATCGACCGGCGCGCAGGTCACGCAGAATCTCGTCGCGAGCTTCAAGGGCCGCCTCTATGGCGTGAATCCGCGCCGCCCCGCCATCGCCGGCGTCGAAATGCACGGCGATGTGGAGAACCTGCCCGAAGCGCCCGATCTTGCGGTGATCGTGACGCCGCCCGAAACGGTGGTCGAAACCGCCCGGGCCTTCGCCGCCAAGGGCGCGCGCGCGGCCATCGTGATCACCGATCTGAAACGCGGCGCGGAGCGCGCGGCGGCGCTGCGCGGCCAGCTGCGCGCGCTGGCCGACGAAACCGGCATGCGCATCGTCGGGCCCAACGCGCTGGGCGTCGCCTCGCGCGCCTTGCGCGCGACGATGTCGTCGCTGAATGCGCCGGAAGGCGCCATCGCCTTTGTCGGACAGGCGACGATGGCGGCGGGCGTCGTCGCGGTCTGGGCGGCGCAGCAGCATGTCGGCTTTTCCAACCTCGCCGCCGCCGGCGACATGTGCGACGTCGATTTCGCAGACCTGATCGACTGGTTCGCCGCCGACATCCGCACACGGCAGATCGTGGTGTTCCTGGAGCGCATCGCCGAGCCGCGCAAGCTGATCTCGGCGATCCGCATGGCGGCGCGGGTGAAGCCCGTGCTGGTCCTGCGCGCGCCGGCGGAGCGGCTGGACCCGCAGGCCGACGCGGTGTTCGACGCGGCGCTGCGGCGCGCCGGCGCGTTGAGGGCACGCAATCTGGAAGACCTGTTCGCGGCGATGGAAGCCGTCGCCGTGCGCCTGCCCACTGACGCGCCCCCGACGCTGGGACGGCGTCTGGCCGTGCTCTCGAACGGCGAGAGCCTTGGCGCGCTGGCGCGGATGGCGATGGAGGAAAGCGAAGCGGAACTGGCGAGCCTGGACGGGGAGACGCTGGACCGTCTGGCCGCGATCATGCCGCCCGGCCGCCGCCGTTCGAACCCGGTCGATATTCTGCCCGACGCCTCGCCCGAGCGGTACGCCAATGCGCTGAAGGCGCTGATCGCCGACCGCAATGTCGACGCGGTCCTTGCCGTGTTCGGGCCGAGCGGCACGGCGACGGCGGAAAACGTCGCCGAAGCGATCGCCGCCGTGGTGGAAGAGGCGCGTCTGCAGCCCGGGCGGCGCCGGCCCTTCGTCATGACCGCCTTCGCCGGCGGCCATCACGAGCTGGCGGCGCGCGATGCGCTGGGACGCCAGCACATCCCTTCGTTCGAGACGCCGGCCAGCGGCGTGCGGGCCTATAGCGCGCTGGTCGCGCTGCGCCGCGCGGCCGAACGCGTCACCGCGACGCCGGAATTCGTCGCGACCCTGGAGACGGGCCATGCCCGCGACGTCAGCGATCGGGCCCTGTCGGCGCTGGCCAAGGGTCAGACGGCGATCGACGGATTGATCGCGTCGTCGATCCGGCGCGCGCTGTGGCTGGGCAAGACCGACGAGCCGCAGCCGCTGACCTGGCGGATCGCGGTGACCGACGATCCCGATTTCGGGCCGGCCATCTTCTTCGGCCCCGGCGGCGTCTTCGCCAGCGTCGCATTGCATCACGCCGCCGCCCTGCCGCCGCTCAATGCGGCGACGGCGCAGGAGCTGATCGCGAACTCGCGCTATGCCGCCGCCGCGCGCGCCGACGGCCTGCTCGACGACGGCGGCTGCTATGCGCTGGCCGCGCTGCTGGTGCGGGTGAGCGATCTGATCGCCACGGCGCCGGAGCTGCGCACCCTGGTGCTCGACAATCTCTCGGCCGCCGACGGACGGCCGGTGGCGCCGGCCGAGGCCGTGTCGGGAACCGTCGCCAAGGTGACGGGCGAGCCGGACGCGCGCTTCGCGATCCGTCCCTATCCGGCGCGGCTGGTGCAGAAGGTGATCGCGCGGGACGGCGCGCCCTATCGTCTGAGGCCTATGCGCGCCGAGGATGAGCCGGCGCTCGGCCATATGGGCGCGCGAATGTCGCCGGAAGATCTGCGGCTGCGCTTCTTTCAGCCGATGCGCCAGCTGAGCCACGATCTGGCCGCGCGGCTGACGCAGATCGACTACGACCGCGAAATGGCCTTCGCGCTGGAATCGCCGGAGGGCGGCGGCATCCTGGCGGTGGTGCGCCTGCATCGCGAACCGCGCGGCGACACGGCGGAATTCGCCGTCACCGTGCGCAGCGATCAACAGGGACACGGATTCGGCCGGCTGATGATGGAGCACATCATCGCCTATGGCCGCGCGCAGGGCCTCAAGACCATCTTCGGCCTGGTGCTGCACGAGAACCAGGGCATGCTGAAACTGGCCCGCGCGCTCGGCTTCACGGCGCGGACCGAGCGCGGCGACGCGACGGTCGTTCGGGTGGAGCTGAAACTGGAGACGTCATGAGCGCAGAGCTGAAGACGGTGCTGGATGGACTGGCTTTCCCCGAAAGCCCGCGATGGCACGGCGGCGCGCTGTGGTTTTCGGACATGCATGCGCACGAAGTGGTGAGCCTGGCGCCGGATGGGTCGCGGCGCACCGCAGCAGCCTTTGACGGCCCGGTCTCGGGCCTTGGCTGGCTGCCGGCCGGGCAGATGCTGGTGGTCTCGATGGCCGGGAAGCGCGTGCTGCGGCAGGAGGCCGATGGCGCGTTCGTCACTCACGGCGATCTTTCGGCGGTCGCGACCGGCCTCGCCAACGACATGGTGATCGATGCGCACGGCACGGCGTTCGTCGGCAATTTCGGCTTCTCGCTGCACCCGATGGAGACGCCGCGCGCGGCCAAGCTGGCGCGCGTGAAGACGGACGGCGCGGTGAGCGTGGCGGCCGATGAACTGATGTTTCCCAACGGCATGGTGATCACGCCGGATGGCGGCACGCTGATCGTCGGCGAGAGCTTCGCCCGCGTGCTGACCGCGTTCGATCTGGCGCGGGACGGGGCGCTGACCAACCGCCGCGTCTGGGCGGCCCTGCCGGAGGGCGCGGCGCCGGACGGCATCTGTCTGGATAGCGAAGGGGCGATCTGGGTGGCTTCGCCGACCACATCGGAGGTCATCCGCGTGCGCGCGGGCGGCGCGGTGCTGGCGCGCGTGCCGACGGAGCAACTCGCCATCGCCTGCATGCTGGGCGGCGAGGACCGCAGGACGCTGTATGTCCTCACCGCCGAAAGCACAGACCCGGAGGCCTGCAGGACGAAGCGCACTGCCCGCATCCAGACGATGCGCGTCGACGCGCCGGGGGCCGGGCGCCCCTAGGCGAGATTGTCGATCGCCAGCGGCGGAATGTCTGCCGGGACGTCGAGCCCGAACACCCGCGCCAGGAAGTAATGCGTGGCGGTCAGCGAACGGATCTGGTTTTCCGCCTTGCGGAAACCGTGGCCCTCGCCCGCAAAGGCGAGATAGGCGGTCGGGATGCCCTTGGCCTTCACCGCATCGTAGATCGCCTGGCTCTGCGAGGGCGGCACCGCCTTGTCGTCGAGCCCCTGCAGCGTCAGCAGCGGCGCGCGGATCGCGTCGGCGGCGTAGAGCGGCGAGCGGGCGCGATAGATGGCCTTGGCCTCGGGGAGCCTGCCGATCAGCGTGTCGGTATAGTGCGCTTCGAATTTGTGCGTGTCGGCGGCAAGCGCCTCGAGATCGGAGATGCCGAAGAGGTTGACGCCGGCCTTGAAAACATCCGGATGGAAGGCGAGCGCCGCCAGCACGACATAGCCGCCCGCACTGCCGCCATAGACCGCCATGCGTGCGCCGTCGGCGAGGCCGCTGGCGGCGCAGTAACGCGCGCCCGCGACGACATCCTCGATGTCCGCCTCGCCCCATCTGAGGTCGAGCGCCTTGCGATAGGCGCGACCGAAGCCGGTCGAGCCGCGATAGTTCACATCGAGGATCGCAAACCCGCGTGACGTCCAGTAGCTGCGCCAAGCCGTCAGCATGGGCTTCGCGCCCGCCGTCGGTCCGCCATGAACGGTGACGATCAGAGGAGGATGCTCGCCCTCCGGCGCGGCGAAGCGCGGATTGAGCGGCGGATAGTAGAAGGCATGGGCGGTCGCGCCGCCGCCGGTCGGGAACGCCAGCGCATGGGGACGCGAGGCATAGGCGGCGGAGACGGCCGCGCCCGCCGGACGGTGCGCGAGAACCGGCTTGCCGCCATCCAGCGGACAGCGCCAGAGCGCGAAACCCTGATCGGCGGACGCCGCGAGCACGATCGCGCTGCGCCCGTCGGCAAGCAGCCGGGGCGCGATCGCGCTGAACGGCGTCGCCACCGGGCGCGCCGTTCCGGTCGCCAGGTCGATGGTGACGAGGCTGTCGACGCTCTCTTTCGTCAGGATCGTGACGGCGCGGTTGCCGGCGATGTCGTAGGAGCGCGTACGGAAATTCCACTGCGGACTGCCGATCTCGCCGTCGAGATGGGCGACGAGCTCGCGCGTGCCGGCGCGCCAGCGATAGAGGCTCCAGTCGCCGGGCTCGTCGCTGAGATAATAGAGGCTGCCGTCTTCGGCCCAGACCGGCTGGTTGACCGCGAAACCTTCGGAAGCCGGGCAGACGTCATAGGTGCGCGCGATCGCGCCGCCCGCGTCCAGCGTGGCGATGTGCAGCGTGGTGGCGTCCCACGGCATGTTGGGATGGTCCCAGGCGATCCAGGCGAGCCGCCCGCCATCCGGCGACAGGCGCGGCGCGGCGACGAAATCGCTGTGACCCCAGAGCTCGCGGACTGCGCCGCTGGCCAGATCGATGGCCACCAGCGCGTTTTTCGCCTCGCCCTCGCCCGAATGGTCTTCGCGCACGGCGATGAGCCGGCCGCGCGCCGGATCGGCGACCATGTCGGCATAGCGCCACGGACCTTCCGGAGTCAGCGGCTGAGGCTTGGCGCCCGGCGCATCGCGCCAGATGCGCTGATCGGAATCGTTGGTGAAATAGACGATGCCCTTGTCGGCGAGGAGCGCCCCGCCGCCATATTCATGCGCCCGCGTGCGGGCGCTTAGCTGGGCGGGCAGCACATCCTCGGCCACGCCATCCGGGCGCAGTCGCACGATCTGCGCCTGACCGGCGGCGTCGGGCCGCAACTCGGTGAGCCAGACGACGCCGTTGTCCAGTTCGATATCCGCGACCGACCGCGCCGCGCCGACGGCGTCGCCCGGGGCGATTGCGGAGTCCCACGCGCCATAGGACGCGATCCGCCGCCCCTCACCTGCCTCACTCATACCGTCCCCATTCATGATCGGCCGCGCGCCGGCACTCTGGCGCTGGTCGCCCGACCCTAGGCACGGGCCCGGCGGTGCGAAAGGAAAAAACGCTTAGCGCGTCTCGCTGACCGCGCCCGTCGCCGGGGGCAGCGTGAGATAGAGCCGGTCGCCCCGGTAGTCGATGAACAGCCGCACATCCGCCAGCACGTTATTGCCTAGGATCAGGGCCGGGCCGTCGTCGATCTCCATCGCCTTGAAGAGCGGCAGCTGGCTGGCCTGAACCGTGATGGCATCCCAGCGCGCGCGGCCCAGAACCAGCGGTCCGGCCTTGCCCTTCAAGGTCGCGCCGCCCCCGGCCAGGATCTGCCCGGCCTCGACGCCTTTGGCGCCCTCAACGATGCCGAGCGCCGCAGCCAGCTTGTCGTTGATCACCGTGCCGTTCGCGCCGGTGTCGATGACGGCCTTGGCCGCCACGCCGCCGATCTCGACATCGACAACGATGAAGTCGTCATGGCGCGGGTTGAAGGGGATCGTGTTCCAGTCGATCCCGGCAGGCGGCGGCGCGCCGAAATCCGACAGGATCACGCGACGGTTCGGCTGGTCGATATCGACCGCGAAACGCGAAAGCACGTTCATGCCCAATATGCCCCGCGCCGGTTGGAGATATTTCAGCGGCTCGTCGATCACCACGGTGATCGGAGCCGGCGCGGGCCGGCCGGCGAGCGTCACGAAGCCCAGCGTGTAAAGATCGACCGGCTCGGCGCCGCTGGCCAGCTGCATCGGCTGGGGCGAGCGGCCGATATGGACGAGACCCAGCTCGTCCTTGAGCGCGGTCGTCACCGTCGTGAGGCCGGCAGCGGTGTCGAGCATCATGACAAACGGCCCCTTGCCGTTCAGCGCGACCTCGACAAGCGGCTGGCCGCGTTCGCTCCGGGTCAGCGCCAGATCCGAGGCTGCGGCGCCGGAAGCGCCGAAAACCGCCAAAAACGCCGCGAAGAGAGCCGGAAAACGCCGCATCCTCACCTTGCCTGTTGCAGTGCAAACACCTATAAGCCGCGCCAATTCCGGCAACAATCGGGCCCCGGCGCGCGCTTGAGAGAGATAAGCGTGACACAAGCCGTCGCCATATGAGACCCCTACCGATGGAACTCCGCAACGTCGCGATCATCGCCCACGTCGACCACGGCAAGACGACCCTGGTTGACCAGCTCCTCAAGCAGTCCGGCACCTTCCGCGAGAACCAGCAGGTTCAGGAACGCGCGATGGATTCGAACGACCAGGAGCGCGAGCGCGGGATCACCATTCTCGCCAAGGCGACCAGCGTGGAGTGGAACGGCCTCCGGATCAACATCGTCGACACCCCCGGCCACGCCGATTTCGGCGGCGAGGTTGAGCGCATCCTCTCGATGGTCGACGGCGTGGTGCTGCTGGTCGACGCCGCCGAGTCGGTCATGCCGCAGACCAAGTTCGTTCTGTCGAAGGCGCTGAAGCTCGGCCTGAAACCCATCGTCGTCATCAACAAGATCGACCGTCAGGACGCCCGCCACGAGGAAGTGCTGGAAGAAATCTTCGACCTCTTCCTGGCGCTGGAGGCCGCCGACGACCAGCTCGACTTCCCCGTTCTCTACGCCTCGGGCCGCAATGGCTGGGCCGTGAACGACCTGAAGGACGAGCGCACCTCGCTCACCCCGCTGTTCGAGCAGATCGTCCGCTATGTGCCGCCGCCGAAGGTCGCCGCGCTGGGCACCGAAGATCATCCCTTCAAGATGCTGGTCACGACGATCCAGTCCGACCCGTATCTCGGCCGCATCCTGACCGGCCGCATCGAGAGCGGCGTCGCGACCCCGAACAAGAACATCAAGGCGTTGAACGCCGCAGGCGAGAAGATCGAAAACGCCCGCATCACCAAGATCCTCGCGTTCCGCGGCCTCGCCCGCGCGCCGATCGAACGCGCCGAAGCCGGCGACATCGTCTCGATCGCCGGCCTCACCGAGGCGACCGTGGCCGACACGCTGTGCGACGTCACGGTGGAAGAGCCGCTGCAGGCGATCCCCGTCGATCCGCCGACCATCTCCATCACCGTCGGCGTCAACGACTCGCCGCTCGCCGGCCGCGAAGGCGACAAGGTGCAGAGCCGCGTCATCCGCGAGCGCCTGTTCCGCGAGGCCGAGGGCAACGTCGCCATCAAGGTGAAGGAGAGCGAGAGCAAGGATTCGTTCGAGGTCTCGGGCCGCGGCGAACTTCAGCTCGGCGTGCTCATCGAGTCGATGCGCCGCGAAGGCTTCGAGGTCTCGATCTCGCGCCCCCGCGTGCTTTTCCGCACCGACGAGGCCACCGGCGAGCGTCTTGAGCCGATGGAAGAGGTCTATGTGGACGTGGACGACGCCTATACCGGCATCGTCATCGAGAAAATGGCCCTGCGCAAAGCCGAGATGACCGACATGCGCCCGACGGGCGCCGGCAAGACGCGCATCACCTTCTACGCCCCCTCGCGCGGCCTCATCGGCTATCACGGCCAGTTCCTCACCGACACGCGCGGCACCGGCATCATGAACCGCGTGTTCAAGGACTACGGCCCCTATAAGGGTCCGATGGAAGGCCGTTCGCGCGGCGTTCTGATCAGTCTGGAAGACGGCGAAGCCGTCACCTACGCGCTGTGGTATCTGGAAGAGCGCGGCACGCTCTTCGTCACCACCGGCACCAAGCTCTATCAGGGCATGATCATCGGTGAGAGCGCGCGCGACAATGACATGGACGTCAACCCGCTGAAGTCCAAGCAGCTCACCAACTTCCGCGCCGCCGGCAAGGATGAGGCCGTCCGCCTCACCCCGCACCGCGTGATGACTCTGGAACAGGCGATCGCCTATATCGACACCGACGAACTCGTCGAAGTGACGCCGAAATCGATCCGCCTGCGCAAGAAGCAGCTCGTGCCGCACATGCGCAAGCGCGCCGAGAAGGCCGACGCCTGATACGAAAAGGCCGCCCACCGGGCGGCCTTTTTTCTTTCAGTCGGCCAGAAACGCCGTCACGGCGTCGGCGAAGGCCTGAGGCTGATCCCACATGATGAAGTGGTAGCTGCCCTCGATCACCTTGATGTTCACGCCCTTGAGGCCCGAATAGGCCGTGGACCACAAGGAGAGATACATTTCCTTCGGCACCGGCATTTGCGGGTCATAGGCCTGCAGCACGGTCACCGGCACGGTGATGGCGGGAATTTCCGTGCGCGCGTCGCGCACCATCACTTCGGCCATCGTCTCGGCCATAACGCCGCGGTCGCTGGCGAGCGAGTCGGCCACAGCGATCTCAAGCCCTTCGGGCGTCTTGGTGAGATTGCCCATGGCCTGGCGCTGACGCTGGGCGAAGACCTCGTCGCTCTGCGCCAGCATCTGCGCCTTGGCCTGAGCGGCGAAGGGCTTGACCATCTCCGACGTCGCCATCGGATTGATCAGCAGCGAAAAGAACGGCAGCACATCGATCGCCATCACGCGGCCCGCCGCATCCGGCGCTTCCGCGGCGACCAGCAGCGAGAGGAGGCCGCCCATCGAATGGCCGATCAGCGCCGGCTTCTGCAGGCCGTTCTCGCCGATATAGGCGATCAGCTCGTCCCGCACGCCGTCCAGGATGTCGCCCTGCGCATTCGGGCCGGCGGGAAGACCGGCGAACCCGGCGATCTGGATGCGGTGAACGCGGTGCGTCTTTTCGAGTTGGGGCAGAATGGCGTCATAGACATGCGGGGCCGACGCAAGCCCGGGGATCAGGATGACGTCCGGGCCCTCGCCGCTCACCGTCACGGTGAAACGCGTCGGCGCGGCCAGCGCCGCACCGGCGAAGAGGACGCTCAGCATCAGGGCGATCAGGGCTTTCATCGTAATCTCCTTCGCCACCGGCTTTAGAGAGGCCCGCCGCGGAACGCCAGAGACAAGGCCGTGATCTTGCGGCGGCCGCCGACTTCGCGCGATATGCGCCGATGCCGACCGACCTCGACGCGCTCGCCGCCTTCGCCCATCGCCTTGCCGATGCCAGCGGCAAGGCGATCATGCCCTTTTTCCGCACCGGCCTCG
>JAKOQZ010000096.1 GCA_029778105.1 Pseudomonadota bacterium
CCGCAGCCGGTCTCCTCGCGCCTGCCGGAAGCCGAGCTGAAAGCCATCGCCGATCTCGCCGGCGGCCCGATCATCATCGGCGCGCCCTACGACACCGGCCGCCCGTCGGTGAAGGTGGACGAGCTGCTGGCGCTCTCCGGCGACGACAGCGACCTGCCGGATGTCTTCTCGCCCTCGTGGAAGGCCCCGACCTCGGGCGGCTCCACCGGACGGCCCAAGCTCATCGTCTCGGGCGCGTCGTCGGCCTCCACGGGCCTCATGGGCATTGTCTGGCGCATCGGGCCGCAGGACCGCGTGCTGATGCCGGGGCCGCTCTATCACAACGGCCCGCTGATCACGACGTTCGCGGCGCTGGAGGTCGGCGCCAGCGTCGTGCTGATGCCGAAATTCGATGCGGAAAAGACGCTGGCGCTCATCGACCGGCACAAGATCACCTGGATCTACACCGTGCCCACGATGATGGGCCGCATGTACCGCCTGCCCGATGAGGTGAAGGCGAAGTACGACCTCTCGTCGCTGAAGACGCTGTGGCACCTCGCGGCGCCCTGCCCGCCCTGGCTGAAGCAGGCCTGGATCGACTGGATCGGGCCGGATGCGGTGATGGAGCTCTATGGCGGCACCGAAGGCGTCGCCAGCACCATCCTCGACGGCAATGAATGGCTGCTGCATCGCGGCTCGGTCGGCCGCGTGGTCGGCGGGGCCGAGATCGCGGCCTTCTCGCCCGATCTTCAGCGCCTGCCCGCCGGCGAGACGGGTGAGATCTTCATGCGCCGCGCCGAAGGCACGCCGGAGACCTATCGCTATCTCGGCGCGGAATCGAAGCCGCTGGAAGGCGGCTGGGAGTCGATCGGCGATATCGGCTGGCTGGACGAGGACGGATATCTCTACCTCGCCGACCGCCGCACCGACATGATCCTGGTCGGCGGCGCCAACGTCTATCCGGCGGAGGTAGAAGCGGCCATCGACGACCACCCGCTGGTCGGCTCCAGCTGCGTCATCGGCTTGCCGGACGATGATCTCGGTAACAAGGTGCACGCCATCGTGCAGGCGAAGCCCGGCTTGACCGAAGCCGACCTCTTCGCCCATCTCGCCGAGCGTCTGGTGATCTACAAGCGCCCACGCACGATCGAGTTCACCACCGAGCCGCTGCGCGACGACGCCGGCAAGGTGCGCCGCTCGCAGCTCCGCGAAGACCGCCTCAAGGCGCGGGGGTAACGCCCAAGCCCCCCTTCCGCCCTACGGGCACCTTCCCCCGATGGGGGGAAGGCACAAGACGACAGATGCCGGCACTTCAGGATCAAGGCCTTCCCCCATCGGGGGAAGGTGGGCGACAGCCCGGAAGGGGGTCTTCAGGATGTAGCGCTATTACTGAGACCGCCCCAGCCAGTCGTTGATCTCGGGCAGGCGGTTTTCACGCACGCCGCCATCGGTGACGATACGGCCCATGGCGCGCTGCATGTCGGTGGTGGGCGCGTCCGGCATCTTCTCGCGGAAGAACTGCTCCAGCTCTTTCGCCCGCTCCGGCTTGTTCGAGGCGCGGGCGATCGAGGGCACGAAGCGATAGCGCGACATCTCGTCGATCCGCGCGTTGATCGCGTCCTGGTGCGTCGTCACGAAGGCCCAGGCGAGGTCGGGCTGGCGCTGCGCGGTGCTCTGGATCATGCGCGGGCCGTATTGCTTGGGCACGGCGTCGCTGACGGCCAGCTCCAGCGTCTTCTGCGCCAGGCCCGCATCCTCAACATAGGTCAGCGCATCGAGATAGAAACGCTGCTCCAGCGGCGTCGCAGCCTTGGCCGCCAGTCCGGCGAGTTGCGCCCACCTCGCCGCGTCGGCCTGCATGGCGACCGCGCGCGTCACCGCGCGGCGGATGCCGCCGGGCAGCGCCGCGCCGCCCGCGATGAAGGTGTCGAAGCGCGCTTTGGCCTCGGCCCTGACCTCTTCGTCGCCGAAGCGGGCCAGCGTTTCGATCAGCGAATCCCTGAGGAGCGAGACGTTGGGCGATTCCGTCGCGACCGCGTCCCAGCCGATGCGCTGAAGCTGCGGCTTGAGGCGGCCGCGCACATAGGCGGCGAACTGGTCCTCGCCCTCCTGTCCGCGATAGAGATCGCCGATCTTGCCGAACGTCGTGGCCAGCTGCAGCCAGACCAGCGGATCGGCCGCGGGCGTCACTGCGGCGGTCAGCGCGAGATAGTCGGTGACCGGCTGCGCCCCCGCCGTGCCCAGCGCCCAGCTGTCATGCAGCAGGCCGAGCTGATCGGCCTCCGCGAGGTCCGCAAAGCTCTCTTTCAGCGCGGCGAACAGCGGCGCGGGATAGAGCGTGCGGAAATAGCCGGTGTGCCCGGCATTCAGTTTCAGCACGCCGCAGCCCGGCACGGTCATCTCCGCCATGCCGGTGACGACGGCGCGGGCCTTGTCGGCAGCGCCCACCGTCGCAGCGACGACGGGAATGCGCCAGCTCAGCGTCTCGTTGGCGCTCTCATCCATCGCAAAGCGGGTCTGGTGCAGCGTCACCTTGGTCGCGCCGTCGGCGCAGGCGGCGCTGTCGACGACGATCATCGGAATGCCGGGCTGGCGCGTGAAATCATGCGCGATGTCGCGGACGGGCATGCCCGAGGCCGTCTCCAGCGCCGACCACAGATCGTCGGTCACCGTGTTGGCGTAGGCGTGCTTCGCCATATAGGCGCGCACGCCGTCGCGGAACGCGTCCTCGCCCAGATAGCCTTCCAGCATCGTGATGACCGACTGGCCCTTCTGATAGGTGATCGCGTCGAAGGCGCTCTCGGCATCGTCCAGCGTGTTGACCGTCTGCACGATGGGGTGGGTGGAGGCCAGGCTGTCGAGATCCATCGCCTCCTGCTGATTTCGGATCGCCTGCAGCCAGGTGTTCCACGAAGGATTGAAGTGGTCCTGCGACTTCTTCTGCATCCACGAGGCGAAGCCTTCGTTCAGCCAGAGGTCATCCCACCACGACATGGTGACGAGATCGCCGAACCATTGATGCGCCATCTCATGCGCGATGGTGCCGTAGATGTTCTGCTTGCTGGATTCGGTGGTCAGCGCCGGATCGACCAGCAGGGCCGTCTCGAAATAGAAAATCGCGCCCCAGTTCTCCATGGCGCCGAAGCCGCCGGCGCCGGGCACGGCCATGTGGTCGAGCTTGGGCAGCGGGTAGTCCTGCCCGAAATAGTCGTTGAAATAGCTAAGCAGCGGGCCGGAAATCTCCAGCGCATAGCGGCCGCGCTCGATATCGCCCTTGCGCGTGACGACGCCGATCTCGACGCCCTCCGCCGTCGTCGTGATGCGCTCGATCTCGCCGACGCCGACATACAGCAGGTAGGACGACATCTTCGGCGTAGGCGCAAAGCGCACGCGCTTCCTGCCGCCCTCCACCGCCTCGGTCGACGCGATGGGCGTGTTGGAAATGGTCCCCAGGCTCTCCGGCACCACCAGGCTCATCTCGAACACCGCTTTCGCCGACGGCTCGTCCCACATGGGCGCGAGGCGGCGGGCGTCACCCGGCTCGAACTGAGTGGTCAGCATCGCCTTCTTCACGCCGTTGTCGGTATAGGGCGTCACGAAGAGGCCCGACGAGGTCTCGAAGATCTTGCCCCGATAGGCGATCGCGATGTCGTAGTCGCCGGGCTCAAGGCTTTGCGGGAACGCAAACGTCACCTGCTGCCGCTTCGCGTCGAACGTCACCGCCGGCGCGGCCTGCACGCCGGCCAGCGTCACACTGTCGATGGCGATATCGCGGGCGTTCATCACCACTTTCCGGGTGGCCGCCGTCACCTTGAACCTGATGTCGACCGTGCCTGAAAAAGTCAGCGTGTCGAGGTCCGGCGCGATCTCGATCCTGTAGGACTGCGGGGTCACGCCCTCGGGCAGGACTTCACGCGCATCATTCGCGGCCGCAACACCGGAAAGCAGCAGGCAGGCGGCGAGAAGATTGCGCATGGTTCCGGTCAGGTCGGGGGCGGACGGGCCGCAATGCTAGGGACGGCGGTCGCCGCCGTCCAGTTTCCGGAACCCTCGCGCGCTCACGCAGCTCCGGTGATCCGCCCGTCGCACGCGGTCGTAGGACCAGGCATGAATGCGGTCCTGCCAGCCCTCCGGCGCGTCGGCGCCTGGTACGATCCCCGCTCCGCGCAGGGCGTCGTCGGGCTGCAGGCGGCGCTCAACGGCTTCATGCTGTCGACGCTGATCCTGCTCCACGCCACGCCCTGGCTGGCGCTTGCCGCGCTGATGGCCCTCTTCGCGGTCACCCTCGCCCTGCACGGCCGGCAGTATCTGGTTCTGTTTGCCACCTTCGGCGCGCTCGGCTGGGGCGCAGAGGCGTGGATCGTCGGGGTCGGCGGCGTCTGGCAGTTCGCGTTCGGAACCTATACCGGCGTAGATGGCGGCCTGTTCGGCGTGCCGTTCTTCATGGCCCCGGCCTGGGCCCTGACCGGCGCCATCATGATCGCCCTCGCCCGCTGGCTGGGGCCCGACAGGCCCTAGCCGCCGATGACCGAGAAGTTCCCGACCGCGTGGACCGCCAGCCGGTCCTTGCCGTCATGCACCCAGCCTTCGACATAGGCGTTGCGGGCCGACAGGTTCATCACCTTGCCCCTGGCCCGCACCGGCCCCGACTTCACCGTCAGGGGCCGCAGATAGGTGAGCTTGATGTCCAGCGTCACCACCATCCTCTCCCCCGCCATCATGGTGTGCGCCGCGGCGCCCATGGCCGTATCCAGCATCGCCGCCGCCGTGCCGCCGTGAAGAATGCCGATCGTGTTCTCCAGCGATTCCTCCGGGTCGAGCTCCATCACGATCTCGCCCGGCTCTGCGACGACACAGCGAAACCCGATCAGCCGCGCCATCGGCGGCGGCGCCAGCGTTCCGTCACGGATGCCCCGCATGATCTCCAGCCCGGTCTTCCCGGCCCCATCGGCCCGCGAGGCCTCCGGATTCTGCCAGGTCACGGTGCGGCTGCGCGTGTGTTCGGGGTCGATGCTGCTCATCACGCGGCTCCGAAGGCACGGCGGGTTTCGCTCAGGATTTCATCCGACAGGGCCGGATCGGCACTGATCCGCGACAGGATCAGCGCCCCGACCATCGCCGACCACCCGGCGATCGCCCAGCGCCGCTTCGCCGGGTCACCCTCGCCCGACAACGCGTCGAACCGCGCCTTCAGCCGTGCCGTCACCGCACCCCGGTCGGCTGCGGGCAGGCGTGCCGCCTCGGCCCCCAGGGCGGCATAGGGGCAGCCCCTGCCCACCGCCTCGCGATGCGCGGCCGTCAGATAGGCCTTGGCCACATCCTTCAGATCGCCCTGCGGTACCTCCGGCCCAAGCGCCAGCGCCTCGGCCATCAGCGCCGATTTGGACGGGAAATGGCCGTAGAACCCGCCATGCGTCAGGCCGGCATCGGCCATGATCTCGGCGATGGCGACGGCCTCGAACCCCTTCTCGCGAAACAGTCGGCTGGCCGAGCTGAGGATTTTCTCCCGGTTTTCCGCCTGCTGGGCGCGGCTGACCTTCATCATCGCCTCCTTATGCGTCGATTAAGCAATACATGATGGTCGTCATTTATACAATGATGATATTCGACATCTATAAAGGGAGCTCACCCATGACCACCAAACCCACCGTCCTCATCACCGGCGCATCGTCGGGAATCGGCGCGACCTATGCCGAGCGTTTCGCCGCCCGCGGCCACGATCTCGTCCTCGCCGCCCGCGACGTCGCGAAGCTCGAGGCGCTGGCGACGCGCCTGCGCGCCGCCCACGGCGTGTCGGCCGAAATCGTCCGTGCCGACCTCACCACCGAGGCCGATGTCGCGGCGCTGGAGCACAAGCTGGCGACCGACACCGCCATCGGCATCCTCGTCAACAATGCCGGCTCGATCCTGCCCGGCGGGTTCCTCGCCCAGGACGGCGCGGGCATCGACACGCTGATCCGTCTCAATGTCACCGCCGTCGCCCGGCTCGCCCGCGCCGCCGCGGGCCGCTTCGCGGCCGAGGGCAACGGCGCGATCGTCAACATCGCCTCTGTGGTTGGGCTGGCGCCGGAATTCGGCGCGACGGTCTATGGCGCGACCAAGGCCTTCGTCATCTATCTCTCGCAGAGCCTGCAGAACGAGCTCGGCAAGAGCGGCGTCTATGTCCAGGCGGTCCTGCCCGCCGCGACCCGCACCGAGATCTGGGACAAGGGCGGCCGCGACGTGAACACGATCCCGGGCCTCATGGAGGTCGGCGATCTGGTGGACGCCGCCCTCACCGGCTTCGACCGGCGCGAGGCGATCACCATCCCGCCGCTCCCCGACGCTGCGGCCTGGGACGCGCACGAGGCCGCCCGCAAGGCGCTGATCCCCGGCTTCGGCAACGCCCAGCCGGCGGCCCGCTACCGCGCGGGCTGAGGCGCCGCCCTGCTCGGCGTTTCCCGGCACGGTCTTGAAGCGCGCGCCCTGCACAGGCAGGGTGCGCGCCATTCCGTATCCGCCACAAGACTGCACAAGGAAACGCCATGACCCACGCCGTCGCGCGCCCCGACTGGATGACCGAAGACCTGCTGATCTTCGAAGACGCCGTCACCAAGTTCACCGAAAAGGAATTGCTGCCCCACGGCGCCAAATGGGAGGCCGAGGGCCAGGTGCCCCGCGAGGTATGGCTGAAGGCCGGCGAGGCGGGCCTCCTGTGCGCCTCGATGCCCGAGGAATATGGCGGCGGCGGCGGCAGCTTCGCGCATGAAGCCGTGCTGATCGACGTCTTCGGCAAGAAGGGCGTCACCGGCTTCGGCGCCTCGCTGCACAACGCGATCGTCGCGCCCTACATCCTGCATTACGGCACCGAGCAGCAGCGGAAGCGCTGGCTGCCGCGCCTGGCGACCGGCGAGCTGGTCGGCGCGATCGCGATGACCGAGCCGGGCACCGGCTCCGACCTCCAGTCGATCAAGACGACCGCGAAGGCCGACGGCGACGGTTACGTCCTCAACGGCTCCAAGACCTTCATCACCAATGGCGGCACGGCGAACCTCATCATCGTGGTCGCGAAAACCGATCCGGCCGGCGGCGCGAAGGGCACCTCGCTGGTGGTCGTGGAAACCGACGAGGCGCCCGGCTTCCGCCGCGGCCGCAAGCTCGACAAGATCGGCCTGCACGGCCAGGACACGTCGGAGCTGTTCTTCGAGGATGTGAAAGTCCCCGCCGGCAATCTGCTCGGCGAAGCGGAAGGCCGCGGCTTCTTCTCGTTGATGGAGCAGCTGCCTTCGGAACGCCTGCAGATCGCACTGCAGGGCGTCGCGATGATGGAGCGCGCCATCGAGGAGACGGTCAAATACACCCGCGAGCGCAAGGCGTTCGGCAAGGCGGTGATGGACTTCCAGAACACCCAGTTCGTGCTGGCCGACTGCAAGGCCAAGGCGACCATCGCGCGCGTCTTCTGCAACTGGGCGGTGGATCAGCTGATGCAAGGCAAGCTCGACGCCTTCACCGCCTCGATGGCGAAGATGTGGGTTTCGGACGAACAGGTGAAGATCGTCGACGAATGCCTGCAGCTGCACGGCGGCTATGGCTACATGAATGA
>JAKOQZ010000015.1 GCA_029778105.1 Pseudomonadota bacterium
ACAAGCTGGACGCCGTCGCCGCGCCGACGATGGTGCCGGTGGAATATCCCAATGGCCGCGTGCCCACCTCGTATCTGATGAACGACTTCTTCAATCCGCTGCGCAAGGAGCCGCTGCTGTGGCGGATCTTCGCAGCCAAGGGGCTGGCGCAGTACTGGCTTGCGTCAGGGGTGTGGCCCGATTTCTGCGCCGAGATCGGCGGCGCGGAAGCCTGCAAGGCCGAGGCGGAAAAAGCGGTCGCCGCCGAGAAGACGAACTGACGGCTCAGCCCCGGCCGCGATAGGCCGGGACGCCCTGGTCGGGAATCCAGAGGCCCCTGGGGGCCGTGCCGGTCTGCCAGAAGACGTCGATGGGCATGCCGCCGCGCGGATACCAGTAGCCGCCGATGCGCAGCCATTTCGGCTTGATCGCCGCCACGATGCGCTTGCCGATCGTCACCGTGCAGTCCTCGTGGAAAGCGCCGTGATTGCGGAAGCTGCCCAGAAAGAGCTTGAGCGACTTGCTTTCGACGATCGTCTTCGCCGGCGCGTAGTCGATGACGATGTGCGCGAAGTCGGGCTGGCCGGTCATCGGGCAGAGCGAAGTGAATTCCGGCGCGGTGAATCGGATGAGGTAGTCCGTGCCGATCTGGGGATTGGGCGCGGCCTCCAGCACCGCCTCGTCCGGCGAGGCCGGGAGCGCGGTCTGCCTGCCGAGCTGGGTGAGGCCTTTGACCTTCGCCATCACGCGCTCCTGTAGGTGCAGCTCTGTCCCAGAGACGGGCGGCGGATCGTGACGGCCACGATTTCCGGCAGCCCCGGCTTGAGGCGGTCGAAAATCCACTGGCAGAGCATTTCCATGGTCGGCCGGGCCAGCCCCTCAACCTCGTTGAGCAGGCGGTGGTCCAGCGCATCGCGCACGCCCGCAATGGCGGTTTCGACGTCGTCGAGATTGCGGATCATGCCGTGGACGGGGTCGGGCGTGCCGCTGAGCGTCACCTCGGCCAGAAAGCTGTGCCCATGCATGCGCGCGTTGGGGTGCCCGGCCGGCGCGTTCGGCTGGAAATGGGCGGCCTCAAAGGCGAAGGTCTTGGTGATCTCAAGCATGGGAGGCGGGCGTATACAGGCCCGCCAGCCGGAGATCAAACCCGCAACGGCCGGCGCCGCCCCCGGCCGGGCGGCGAAAATCCGCGCCGGATGCGACGCCGGACGCTTTCCTCCGGGCCCCGGATGTCGGATCAAGCGCCGGAGAACGGCCATTCCTGAGAGACGGCGATGCTGCTCAATCTGATCCTGGCTTCGGTGATGGCCGCAATTTCGGTCCTCATCCATTTCGGCGGACTGAGCGGGATCACCGTGCTGAGCCGGCGCTATCTCCGCCCCCTGCACGCGCACCACAAGCTGCGCCCGCAGGCCTTTGTGGTGCTGGCGACGGTGACGGCGATGATCGCCCTGCATTCGGCCGAAATCTGGGCCTATGCCTTCGCCTATGAATGGCTGAACCCCGATCTGAGCTTCAACGAGGCGCTGTATTTCAGCATCTCGACCTATACGACGCTGGGCTATGGCGACATCGTGCTGAGCCACGAATGGCGCATCTTCGGCGCGACGGAAGCGATGATCGGTCTGCTGCTGATCGGCTGGTCGACGGCGTTCCTGGTCGCGGTGAGCGGGCGGCTGCGCGTCTTTGCGTCCGGCGCCTAGGGTATCCCGGTAATCTTGTGGGTCTGCAGGCTCAAGCGCCATTGCGGGTGGGCCAGACACCAGGCGATGGCCGCCTGGGTATTGGCGGCGCGGTCGGGGCCATCCATCGGCTGAAGGAAGAAGTGACGGAACGCGAGGCCGGTGAAGCGGTCCGGCATCGCCTTTGCCTGCGGGAAGACGAGCTTCAGCTCGTCGCCCGCAGTGAGGACGATCCCGGCGTCGGCCTTGGGTGAGACGCAGATCCAGTCGATGCCGGGCGGCGGCTCGAGCGTGCCGTTGGTCTCTACGGCGATCTCGAAGCCTTCGGCGTGGAAAGCGTCGATCAGCGCTGGATCGAGCTGGAGGATCGGTTCGCCGCCGGTGCAGACGACATAGGGCTGGCCGCCCTGCCCCTTTGGCCAGAGCGCGGCGACGGCGCGCGCGAGATCGGCGGCTGTCCTGAACTTGCCGCCGCCAGCGCCGTCGGTGCCGACGAAGTCGGTATCGCAGAACGTGCAGACGGCCGTGGCGCGGTCGCGCTCCAGCCCGCTCCAGAGGTTGCAGCCGGCGAAGCGGCAGAAGACGGCCGGGCGGCCGGCCTGCGCGCCCTCGCCCTGCAGCGTGTAGAAGATTTCCTTGACCGAATAGGTCATGGCGCGGCGGCGGTGAATTTCGCCCAGCCATTGGCGCGCAGCTCGCACGCGGGGCACGTGCCGCAGCCATAGCCCCACGCGTGCCGGTGGGTCCGGTCGCCCAGATAGCAGGTGTGGGTTTCCTCGATGATGAGGTCCAGGAAGGCGTCGCCGCCGAGCGCCTGGGCGGTGGCGAAGGTCGCCGCCTTGTCGAGCCACATCAGCGGCGTCTCGATGACGAAGCGGGTCTCCATGCCGAGATTGAGCGTGACCTGAAGGCTTTTCAGCGTGTCGTCGCGGCAGTCGGGATAGCCCGAATAGTCGGTTTCGCACATGCCGCCGACCAGATGCTTGAGCCCGCGCCGGTAGGCGACGGCGGCGGCGGCGGTGAAGAACAGCAGATTGCGGCCCGGCACGAAGGTGGTGGGCAGACCCGTCTTGCCCATTTCGATGGCGGTGTCCTCGGTGAGCGAGGTGCCGCCGATCTCCTTCAGAAGGTCGAGCCGGAGCATGTGATCGTCGCCCAGCCGCTCGCCCCAGAGGGGGTTTCCCGCCCTGAGCCGGGCGAGGATTTTGGGGCGGGTCTCAAGCTCGACGGCGTGACGCTGGCCATAGTGAAACCCGACCGTTTCGACATGGTCGAAGCGATCGAGCGCCCAGGCGAGGCAGGTGGTGGAATCCTGCCCGCCGGAAAAGAGGACGAGGGCCGTATGGTCGGTCATCCCCTCCCCTTAACCCATACCGCAGTGCGGGAAAACGCCCCGCTTCCCGGCCCCGCGCGATTGGCGTAAACCAAAGCCATCCGGCAGCCCCCAGGGGCCGCGAATTCATTCAGGATCAATCGCTTGACCGCCAGCGTCGCTATTTCGGGCACCGGGCTCTACACCCCGCCCCATTCGATTTCGAACGAAGAACTGGTCGCCTCGTTCAACAGCTTCGTCAAACTTCACAACGAACAGCACGCCGCCGAGATCGCGGCGGGCACGATGCCGATGCTGACGGAGTCCAGCGTCGAGTTCATCGTGAAGGCGAGCGGCATCAAAAGCCGCTATGTCATCGACAAGACCGGGACGCTGGACCCCACGGTGATGACGCCGCGCATCCCCGAGCGCCCCAACGACGAATTGTCGGTGCTGGCCGAGATCGGCGTCGCCGCCGCCAAGGAAGCCATGGCCAAGGCCGGACGCACCGCCGCCGATATCGACGGCGTGATCTGCGCCGCCTCGAACATGCAGCGTGCCTATCCCGCCATGGCGGTGGAGATGCAGTTCGCGCTGGGCATCCAGGGCTTCGGCTTCGACATGAATGTCGCGTGCTCGTCGGCGACGTTCGGCATTCAGGCGGCGGCGGACATGATCCGCGCCGGGCACGCGCGCAGCCTGCTGGTGATCAACCCGGAGATTTGTTCAGGCCATCTCAACTGGCGCGACCGCGACAGCCATTTCATCTTCGGCGACGTGGCGACGGCGATCCTGCTGGAGGCGGCTGACGCCAGCGAGGCGACGAACAGCTGGGAAATCGTGGACACGCGGCTGAAGACGCAGTTCTCGAACAATATCCGCAATAATTTCGGCTTCCTGAACCGCACCGCGCCGGAGGGCGTGGGGAAGCCGGACAAGCTGTTCGTGCAGGAGGGCCGCAAGGTCTTCAAGGAAGTCGTGCCGATGGTGGCCGACATGATCCTGGCGCACACGGCCGATCGCGACATCGCGCCCGCGCAGCTGAAGCGGCTGTGGCTGCACCAGGCGAACATCAACATGAACGATTTCATCGCGCGCAAGGTGCTGGGCCGCGACCCGGAGCCCGGCGAAAGCCCGGTGATCCTGGACGAATACGCCAACACCTCGTCGGCCGGCTCGATCATCGCGTTCCACAAATATTCGGCCGATCTGAACCCCGGCGATCTGGGCATCATCTGCTCGTTCGGCGCGGGCTATTCGGCCGGTACGGTGATCGTGCGGAAGCTGGCCTGAGCCGCATGACGCTGAGCCTGTTCGCGACCGACATCTATCGCGCGAAGCTGGGCGGTCCGGCGGTGGCGGCGCTGCTGGGTGATCTGGCGGCGACGATCCGCCAGCTCGCGCGCGACGACGGCGCCGGCCGGCGCTGGAGCGCCGAGAACGGCTATGGCGGCTATACCTCGTATGCCTCGCTGGACGATCTGGCCTGGCGGGACAGCGCGGTCGCCGAACTGCAGACGCGGCTGGACAAGCATGTGGCGGTGTTCGCGCGGCAGCTGGCCTTTGACCTGAAGGGCCGCAAGCTGACCTGCGACAGCCTGTGGGTGAACCTGCTGAAGCCGGGGGCGCAGCACACCGCGCACATCCACCCGGGGAGCGCGGTCAGCGGGACGGTCTATATCGAAGTGCCGCCCGGCGCTTCGGCGATCCGTTACGAAGACCCGCGCCTGGGGCTGATGATGGCCGCCCCGCAGGTGAAGCCGGGCGCCCCGCCCGCGCGGCAGCGTTTCGTCTCGGTCGCGCCCAAGGCCGGCGAGGTGCTGCTGTGGGAAAGCTGGCTGCGCCACGACGTGCCGCGCAACGCCGCCAAAAGCGAGCGGCTGTCGATCAGCTTCAACTATCGCTGAGCGCCCGTTCAGGGCCGCATGAAGGTGAAGTCTTCGTCCGGGTCGGCGTGATCGGCGGCGTCGCGCAGTTCGCGCTGCACCTCGGCGAGGGACTTTTTCTCCAGGAAGGCGTGGACGACTTCCGAGAGGATCGCGCGGATGGTGGCGTCGCGGTCGACGGGCGTGGCGTCGGCCTCGGCCAGCGCTGCGGCGACGTGTTTCTTGGCGAGTTGGGACGGGGTCATGGCGGTATCCTGTATGCGCTTTCGGCAGGCAAGGTAACCGGCGCGCCGCGCGCTTCATTGATCCAGATCAGCCCGGATCGCGGCTTGCCAGCACCGGGGCGCTTGCGTAAGAAGAGCGCGTCCGTTCGCGGTCCGTAAGCGTCTCACGTCAGGCAACGCATCCAACCCGTCCTTGTACGGGCATGCCGGGTTTTCCGGCGGATGCACTGTCAGGACATTCGTGTGAGAGCTTCAATGACGTCCAAAAAAGCAACCCTGCCCCGCCTGCCCGCCTCTTCGGCCTGGCTGGTGATGCCCTTCCTGCTTTCGATCCTCATGACCTTCGTGGTGTCCGGCGTTTCGACGGTGCGCAGCATCGGACTGTCGCCGATCTTCCTGGAGCGCTGGATGTCGGCCTGGGTGATCTCGTGGTTCATCGCCTTCCCGACGCTGCTGTTCGCGCTGCCGATCGTGAGGCGGGCCACGGCGGCCCTCGTCGCGCCGCCGGTGCGCTGAACGGGAAACGAAAAGGGCGGCCCGTGGGCCGCCCTTTCCGGTCTCAGTTGTCGAGGAAGCTGCGCAGCTTGCGGCTGCGGCTGGGGTGCTTGAGCTTTCGCAGCGCCTTGGCTTCGATCTGGCGGATGCGTTCGCGCGTCACAGAGAACTGCTGGCCGACTTCTTCCAGCGTGTGGTCGGTGTTCATGCCGATGCCGAAGCGCATGCGCAGCACGCGCTCCTCGCGCGGGGTGAGCGAGGCGAGCACGCGCGTGGTGGTCTCGCGCAGGTTCGACTGGATCGCCGCGTCGATCGGCAGGATGGCGTTCTTGTCCTCGATGAAGTCGCCGAGGTGTGAATCTTCCTCGTCGCCGATGGGCGTTTCGAGCGAGATCGGCTCCTTCGCGATTTTCAGAACCTTGCGGACCTTCTCCAGCGGCATCGCCAGCTTCTCGGCCAGCTCTTCCGGGGTCGGCTCGCGGCCGATCTCGTGCAGCATCTGGCGCGAGGTGCGGACCAGCTTGTTGATCGTCTCGATCATGTGCACCGGAATGCGGATGGTGCGCGCCTGATCGGCGATCGAGCGGGTGATGGCCTGACGAATCCACCACGTCGCGTAGGTGGAGAACTTGTAGCCGCGGCGGTATTCGAACTTATCGACCGCCTTCATGAGGCCGATATTGCCTTCCTGAATGAGATCCAGGAACTGCAGGCCGCGGTTGGTGTATTTCTTGGCGATGGAGATCACGAGGCGGAGGTTGGCCTCGACCATTTCCTTCTTCGCCTGACGCGCCTCGCGCTCGCCCTTCTGCACGGTGAGGACCAGCGTGCGGAATTCGGAGACGGGCTGGCGCATCTGCACCGCAAGCGCCTGGATCTCGCCGCGCACTTCCTTGATGCGGTCTTTCTCGTCGAGCGCGAAGTCCTTCCAGCCGGGGCCGGCGAGACGGCCGACGCGGCGGGCCCATTCCGGGTCCATCTCGTTGCCGTAGTATTCCTTGAGGAAGGCCGAGCGCGGCACGCCGTGGCTTTCGGCGAGGCGCAGCAGCTTGCCCTCCAGGCTGACCAACGCGCGGTTGATCTCGTACATCTTGCCGACGAGCTGCTCGATGCGGTTGTTGTTGAACCGCACGCCCTTCACGAGGTCGACGACCTCCTGGCGGAATTTCTTGAAGCGGCGCTCCTGGCCCGAGGAGAGATCGTCCTTGGCGAGCTGCGCCTCGACCTGCGCGTCCTGCAGGCGGCCGAGCTTTTTGTAGGTGTTGTAGATGACGTCGAGCTTTTCGAGAATCTGCGGCTTGAGCGCGGCTTCCATCATCGAGAGCGAGACGTTGTTCTCGTCGTCGTCGAAATCCTCTTCGGCGGCCGCGGGCTGGCCTTCACCGCCCTCGCCGTCGGTTCCGGCGACGACCTTGAGCTCGGGCCGCACGGGCGGCGTGTAGGCCGGGCGCGGCGGACGCGGCGCGGGCGGCGGCACGGGCGCGCCGCCATTGGCGCCGGCCGGCACGGCCGAGCCGTCGGGGCCGGTGCCGCCATAGGTCGCGTCGAGATCGATGATGTCGCGCAGCAGGATGCGGCCCTCGATCAGCTCGTCGCGCCACTGCATGAGCGCTTCGAAGGTGAGCGGGGATTCGCACAAGGACGCGATCATGGTTTCGCGGCCGGCCTCGATGCGCTTGGCGATGGCGATTTCGCCCTCGCGGCTGAGCAGCTCGACGCTGCCCATCTCGCGCAGATACATGCGCACCGGATCGTCGGTGCGGTCGAGCGCGGTCTTGGTGGTTTCGGTGACGACCAGAGCGCCGCCGGAGGATTCTTCCTTTTCCTCCTTCTCGCCCTCGTCCTTGTCGTTCTCTTCGTCCGCCTCGGTGACGTTGATGCCCATCTCGTTGAGCATCGCCATGGTGTCTTCGATCTGCTCGGACGAGACGCTGTCGGAGGGCAGAACCTTGTTCAGCTCTTCATAGGTGATGTAGCCGCGCGTCTTGGCCTTGGCGATCATCCGCTTCACGGCGGCGTCGGAGAGGTCGAGCAGCGGGGCGTCCTTGCCCTCGGTCTCGCCGCCTTCGGCCGGCGTCGCCGTCTGCCCCTTCACGGGCTTCTTCAACGCCTTGGCCGCTTCGGCAGCCTTGGCGGCGGGCGCGGCCGGCGGCGCGGCGGGGGCCGTCTTCTTCTTGATCTCGGGCGCAGGCGCCGTCTTGGCCTTGGGCTTCTGGGCCGAGGCCGGCTTGGCGGCCGGCTTTTTCGCGGGCGCCGCCTTCTTGGGCGCAGCCGCCGCCTTCGCCGCAGGTTTCTTCGCTTTGGCCTTGTTCGTCGCCATCAATCTCAATCGCCTATACCTTGCCGCACCACAGGGGATGCGGAATGCCGTCAGAGTTCGGTGTCGTTTTCACCGGACAAAGCCTGAAGTCCGCTTAAGAAAGCCGCCTCTGCCTCATCCAGTGAACGCCTGGCGCCCTCGCTATGGTCCCGTGCCCATTCGCCGCGCGCGCGCCGAACCGCCGGCCGCAACGCCATGAGGGTCCTGTGCGCCGCCGCAGCTTCCCGCCAGCGCCCCAGAACCTCATCCGGCGAAATTTCGGCCGCCGGGCTCCGGTCTAGCGCAAAAGACGCCTGTTTTTCCAGTCCGGAAAGGATTTCCGCCAATCCCTGAGCGTCCAGATGGGCTTTCAGGGCCGATTCATCAAGCACTTCGCATTCGACGGCGAAGTGGAGGATTTCCATGCGCAGCGATTCCAGCTCCGCCGATTCGAAGGCCAGAAGTTCCACGGCCTCGTAGTCCTGCAGCAAAATCCCCGGAAACCGGCAAAGCAGCCACGCGAGTTCCGACTCGCGGCGGCGGATCTGAGCCCCCGTTTCGCCGCGCGCAGCCGGGCTGTTGCGCAGCGAGGGCGGGTTTTGCCCATAAACCGGCGGGGGCGCGGCCCCGAATCGCGACTTGGGCGGCGGCGGCCGGCGCAGCGAGGGTCTTTGCGTCTGGGGCCCGAGCTGCCGTAACGGCACGAACTGCGCGCCCGCCCGGACCGGACGGGCCGGACGCAGCAGCCCCCAGAGACGATCTTTCAGCTCGCGGCGGTAATGCTCGCGCACGATGGGGTCTTCGATGGTCCCCGAAAGGTCTTCGACGCGGCGCTGAAGCGCGGCGCGGCGTTCGGGCGTGGAGAGGTCGGCGGCGTCGCGCTCGCGCTCCCAGAAGACCTCGATCATCGGCCGCGCCTCGGCGATGACCTTCTGCATCGCCGCCGCGCCGTCGCGCTTGACCAGATCGTCGGGGTCGAGCCCGTCGGGCAGGAAGGCGAAGCGCAGCGACTGGCCGGGCTTGAGCATCGGCAGGGCGCGATCGAGCGCCTTGTAGGCGGCGCGCTTGCCCGCCCCGTCGCCATCGAAGCAAAGCACGGGCTCGGACGCGATTTTCCAGAGCATGGCGATCTGGTCTTCGGTGAGCGCGGTGCCCAGCGGCGCGACGGCATTGGCGATGCCGGCCTTGGCGAGCGCGATGACGTCGAGATAGCCCTCGGCGACGATGATGGACTGCGCGTCGAACGCCGGTTTGCGCGCCCGGTCCAGATTGTAGAGCGTGCGGCCCTTGTGAAAGAGCGGCGTCTCGCCGGTGTTGATGTATTTCGGCTTGCCGTCGGGCAGCAGCGTGCGCGCGCCGAAGGCGATGACCCGACCGCGATTGTCGGCGATGGGGATGGTGAGGCGGTTGCGGAAAAAGTCGATGGGCTCGTTCTGCCCTTCCGGCCTGACAGCAAGCCCGGCCTCGACGATCTCAGCGAGCGGAATGCCCTTGGCCGTCAAATGCTGGATGAGCGTGGTGCGGCCTTCCGGCGCGAAGCCCAGGCCGAAACGCTCAACCATGCCGGCATCGAGCTCGCGCCGCGCGAGATAGGCGCGCGCCGCGACGCCGCCGGGGCCAGCGAGGCGCTCACGATAGAAGGCCTGGGCTGCGGCGACCACATCGTAGAGCGTGCGGCGATGTTCCTCGCGCTCGCGCTGCATGGGGGTGTCGACCGGCACTTCCATGCCGGCTTCGGCGGCGAGCCGCTCGACCGCTTCACGAAAGCCAAGGCCTTCGGTCTCGCAGACGAACTTGATGGCGTCGCCATGCGCGCCGCAGCCGAAGCAGTGGTAGAAGCCCTTTTGCTCGTTGACCGAGAACGAGGGCGATTTCTCGGAGTGAAAGGGGCAAAGCCCCATGAATTCACGGCCTTTGCGGACGAGCTTCACCCGGCGTCCGACCACGTCGGCCACCCGGATGCGGGTTTTCAGCTCGTCCAGAAAGGCTTCGTTGAACGCCAAGTGGTTTCCGCCGCCGCCTCAGTTTCACCTGTCATGCCCGGTCCGGCTGGAAGGCCGGGCATGACACCGGAATGTCAGCCCGCCGTCAGCAGTTCCTTCACGACGCCGTTGGCCTTGGAGAAGTCCATCGTGCCGGCATATTTCGCCTTCAGCGCGCCCATGACCTTGCCCATGTCCTTCATGCCGGCCGCGCCGGTTTCGGCGATGGCGGCGGCGATGGCGGCGCGGGTTTCCTCCGCCCCCATCTGCTGGGGCAGGAAGCTCTCGATCACGGCCTTTTCCGCGGCTTCCTTGTCGACCAGATCGGTGCGACCGGCGACGGTGAAAGCCTCAATAGAGTCAGCGCGTTGCTTGGCCATCTTCTGAAGAAGCTGGAGCAGCTGATCGTCGGTCGCGGTCTCGGCCCCGTCGCCCCGGGCCTGAATATCCCGGTCCTTGATGGCGGCTATGATGAGGCGGATCGTGCTGAGCCGGGCCTTGTCTCCCGACTTCATGGCCTCTTTCATGGCGTCGTTGAATTGCTGACGCATAACTCTCTCTTCAAGTCACTGAACGTGGAGGGGTCTTAGCACCCTTCCCGCATCCGTCCCATGCCATCTTGACGCGGGACGCCGCGTCGCCTCTTACAGCATAAAAATCGGGGGGAAAGTTCAGGCGGCGGCTCGGCGTTTTCGAGACTGAGGTCATGCATGCCCGCCCCGCCCCCTGCCCTGGAGCACAGCCTGGCCGAAGACGCCCACGCGATCTTCATGGGCTGTCTGTTCATTTTCGTCGGCATCCTGCTGCTGCAGGCGGCCGGGCTGACGACCGGCGGCGTCGCAGGCCTCGCCCTGCTGGCGCATCACCTGACCGGAATCGCCACCCAGCTCGCCTTTTTCCTGATCAACCTGCCGTTCTATGTCTTCTCGTGGATCACCATGGGGCGCGAGTTCACGCTGAAGAGCGTGCTGGTGAACCTGATTCTGCTGGGCGCGGGCTATCTGGGACCGCTGGTGTTCCACGACCTAGTGATCGATCCCGCCTTCGCAGCCATGGGCGGGGGCACGATGCTGGGCATGGGCGTGCTGGCGCTGGCGCGGCATCAGGCCAGCGTCGGCGGCTTCACGGCCGTCTCGCTGTTCGCGCAGAAGCGCTATGGCATTTCGGCCGGCAAGGTGCAGATCGCGACGGATGTGGCGATCCTGGGCGCGGCGGCGTTCGTGATGCCGCTGCAGAGCTTTTTGCTGTCGGTGGTGAGCGCGGTGGCGATCAGCGCGGTGCTGTATTTCAACCACCGGCCGGGGCGTTACACGGGGTATTAGCCGGCTGTCCCTAATTTCTTGACGCGTGCCACTGCGGCGCTTAGACACCCCGAAATTCCACGCGCGTTGGCTTCGACAGCGGTTTTCCGCCTCGGAGGCTTGCGGCCCGGAGATCTGACATGAGCGACGCCCCTGCCAAAACGCCCGCATCCGACGCGGGCGAGGGATTCGCGCGCAAGCCGACCGGCGTTCTGGTGCTGGCTTCGGGCGAGGTGTTCTACGGCGAGGGCTTCGGTGCGGTCGGCGCCCAAGTCGCCGAGGTGTGCTTCAACACCGCCATGACGGGCTATCAGGAGATCCTGACAGACCCGTCCTATGCCGGGCAGATCGTCTGCTTCACCTTCCCGCATATCGGCAATGTCGGCGCAAACGGCGACGACATGGAAGCCAAGAACACCGCCGTGCGCGGCCTCATCGTGAAGGCGCGGCCGACGGCGCCATCCAACTATCGCAGCGCCACGCCCCTGCCCGACTGGCTGGCGGCGCGCGGGATCGTGGGCCTCGCCGGGATCGACACGCGGCGGCTGGCGCGGATGATCCGCGAGAACGGGATGCCGAACGGCGTGATTGCGCACGCGCCCGACGGCGTGTTCGACATCGACGCGCTGAAGGCCGAGGCCAGGGCATGGCCGGGGCTTGAGGGCATGGACCTCGCCAAGGACGTGACCACCACGCAGACCCATGGCTGGGACGAAACGCCGTGGCACTGGAACGAAGGCTATGCGGCGCGCGAGGGCGCGGCGAAGTTCAAGGTCGTGGCGATGGATTTCGGCATCAAGTCGAACATCCTGCGCGAGCTGGCAGGCATCGGCGCGGATGTCGTGGTGGTTCCTGCGAACGCGACCGCCGACGAAGTGCTGCTGCACAATCCGGACGGCGTGTTTTTGTCGAACGGCCCGGGCGACCCGGCGGCGACGGGTGAATATGCGGTGCCGGCGATCAAGGCGCTGATCGAGGCGGGCAAGCCGGTGTTCGGCATCTGCCTCGGCCATCAGATGCTGGGTCTCGCGGCGGGCGCCACGACCAAGAAGATGGCGCAGGGCCATCACGGCGCGAACCACCCGGTGAAGGACACGACCACCGGCAAGGTGGAGATCACCTCGATGAACCACGGATTCACCGTGGATGCGGCGAGCCTGCCCGCCAATGTGGTGGAGACGCATGTGTCGCTGTTCGACGGATCGAATTGCGGCATCGCGTGGACCGACAAGCCGGTATTTGGCGTGCAGTATCACCCGGAAGCCTCGCCCGGACCGCATGACAGCCATTACCTGTTCCAGCGCTTTGCGAAGCTGATGGCGAAGGGCAGCTAGCGCTGCGTCGGCGGCCCTCTGGATTCCGGCTCAAGGCCGGGATGACAGACGTGGCGCGGCTGGGGACAGCGAAGTTCTAGCGCCGCGCGAGCGCCTCGTTCACGCCGGCGAGAAAGTCGTCGGCTTTCTCGGACGCCGTCTTCTGCGGCTTGGGCGGTTTCGGGGCGCGGGGCGCGCGCTCCTTCGCCGCTTTCTCGGGGCGCGGCGTTTCGGCCTTTTCCGGCTTCTCGACCGTTCGTTTCTTGCCGTCGCGGCGGGCGGCGATTTCGGTTTCGAGCAGCGGCAGCAATTCGAGCGCCTGATCGCGCTGTTTGCCGGGCGCGCCCGCCGCCAGCCGCGCGGCGTTATCGTGCAGGCGCGTCAGTTCGGGCAGCGTCATCGATGGCAGGCGGGCGGCGATGGACATGGCGTCTCCAATGGCGTGCGCCTCGTTAGGAGAGTCGCCGCACGGATGCCAGAGCCATGACGGGCCGCGCGGCGCAACAGAGCGCGCGTCAGGCGGACGGATCGTCTTCCTGAACGGGATCGGCGGGGCGCGCTTTCAGCCGCCCCGCCCGCCTCAGCGCGTCGCGCAGGACATATTCCACCTGACCATTGACGCTGCGCAGTTCGTCATCCGCCCAGCGCTGGAGCGCCTCCATCACGTCGGCGCCCAGGCGGAGGGCGAATGGCTTTTTCTCGGCCACCCTGCCCTAGCCGTAAATGCTGCCGGTGTTGACGACCGGCTGCGTGCCGCGGTCGCCGCAGAGCACGACGAGAAGGTTGGAGACCATCGCCGCCTTGCGTTCGTCGTCGAGCGTGACGACATCGCGCTCGGCGAGCTGCTGCAGCGCCATCTCGACCATCGAGACCGCGCCTTCCACGATGCGCGTGCGGGCCGAGATGATGGCGCTGGCCTGCTGGCGCTGAAGCATGGCCTGGGCCACCTCGGGCGCGAAGGCGAGATGGGTGATGCGAGCCTCGATCACCTTGACGCCCGCGCTGGCGAGGCGCTCCTGCACCTCTTCGCGCAGCCGCTCGGCGATCTCTGCATGATGGCTGCGCAGCGAGACCGCGCCCGTGTCGTGCGAGTCGTAGGGGAAGGACTGCGCCATCTGGCGGAGCGCCGATTCCGACTGGATCTTCACGAAGTCCACATAGTCGTCGACCAGGAACAGCGCCTCGGCCGTATCGACCACCTGCCAGACGACGACCGCGGCGATCTCGATGGGATTGCCCTCAAGATCGTTCACCTTGAGCTTGGAGGATTCGAAATTGCGCACGCGCACCGAGACCGCCTTTTTCGTGTAGAACGGATTGACGTAGCGCGGGCCGGCATCGTGAACCGTGCCGACATAGCGCCCGAAGAACTGAAGCACCTTGGCTTCGTTGGGCGCGACCGTGAAGAAGCCCACCATCGCGGCCGCCGCCGTCGCGAAGATGAGCGCCGCCGGCACAATCTGCGCCGGCGATTTGAGCTTGATGCCGTAAACGAGCCAGGCGAGCGCCGCGAGCGCGACGACGGCCAGGCCGAGAAGCGCCGGGATGCCGGGCGCTGCGGTGTAGGTGCGTTCTTTCATGATCCCCTCCATCGAATTACGGTGATATCGCTATGATATCATTTCAACGGAGTCGAGTGAGGTCGGTCACAGGTTGGCGCGCGATCTGGCTGCGCAGTCATTCGCCGCCACGAACGTCAAAATTCGGCACGGTTTGCCCCGGAACCCCATTTCTTTTTCCGCGCTTGCGAAAGGCGGCCCGTCGCTCTAGACGATCCGCTTAACCCACATTCCGGATTCCCCCGCCGCGCGCTCCGGCCGCGCGACGTGGCGCGCGCGCGAGGACTGCCATGCCCAAACGGACCGACCTTGAGGCGATCCTGATCATCGGAGCTGGCCCTATCGTCATCGGGCAGGCCTGCGAATTCGACTATTCCGGCGTTCAGGCGTGCAAGGCGCTGCGGGCCGAGGGCTATCGCATCATCCTGGTGAATTCGAACCCGGCGACGATCATGACGGACCCGGACGTCGCTGACGCCACCTATATCGAGCCGATCACGCCGGAGTTCGTCGAGAAGATCATCGCGCGCGAGCGTCCGCTTGTGAAAGGCGGCTTCGCCGTGCTGCCGACCATGGGCGGGCAGACGGCGCTGAACTGCGCGCTGGCGCTCGACAAGTCGGGCGTGCTGACGAAATACGATGTCGAGCTGATCGGCGCGAAGGCCGAGGCCATCGACAAGGCGGAAGACCGCCTGAAATTCCGCGAGGCGATGGACAAGATCGGGCTGGAGAGTCCGCGTTCGGCCATCGCAACCTCGCGTCAGGAAGCGCTGGATGCGCTGGGTCATGTGGGCCTGCCCGCGATCATCCGCCCGAGCTTCACGCTGGGCGGCATGGGCGGCGGCATCGCCTATAACAAGGAAGAGTTCATCGAGATCATCGACCGCGGTCTCGACGCCTCGCCCGTGGGTGAGGTGCTGGTCGAGGAAAGCGTGCTCGGCTGGAAGGAGTATGAGATGGAGGTCGTCCGCGACAAGGCGGACAACTGCATCATCATCTGCTCGATCGAGAACGTCGACCCGATGGGCGTGCATACCGGCGACAGCATCACCGTCGCCCCTGCCCTGACGCTGACCGACAAGGAATACCAGATCATGCGCAACGCCTCGATCGCGGTGCTGCGCGAGATCGGCGTGGAGACCGGCGGCTCGAACGTGCAGTTCGCGGTGAACCCGCGCGACGGCCGTCTGGTCGTCATCGAGATGAACCCGCGCGTGTCGCGCTCGTCGGCGCTGGCCTCCAAAGCGACGGGCTTTCCCATCGCCAAGGTCGCGGCGCGGCTGGCGGTCGGCTACACGCTGGATGAGCTGGAGAACGACATCACCGGCGCGACGCCGGCGGCGTTCGAGCCGACCATCGACTATATCGTCACCAAGATCCCGCGCTTCGCGTTCGAGAAATTCCCCGGCGCCGAGCCGCTGCTCTCGACCTCGATGAAGAGCGTCGGCGAAGTGATGGCGATCGGCCGCACCTTCCACGAGAGCCTGCAGAAGGCGCTGCGCGGGCTGGAGACCGGGCTTTGCGGCCTGGACGAAATCGACATTCCGGGTCTGGGCCGCGGCGACGACAAGAACGCGATCCGCGCCGAACTGTCGCGCGCGACGCCCGACCGGCTGCGCGTGGTGGCGCAGGCGATCCGGCACGGCCTGACGACCGACGAGATCAACGCGGCCTGCCATTTCGATCCCTGGTTCATCGAGCGCCTGCGCGAGATCGTCGACGCGGAGAAGCAGGTGCGCTCGCACGGCCTGCCCGAGAGCGCCGGCGATATCCGCGCCCTGAAGGCGATGGGCTTTTCCGACAAGCGGCTGGCGCAGCTTGTCGGGGCGACGGAAGACGCGGTGGCGCAGCGCCGCCGGGCGCTGGGCGTGACGCCGGTCTTCAAGCGCATCGACACCTGCGCGGCCGAGTTCCGCGCCAAGACGCCCTATATGTATTCGACCTATGAGGCGCCGGCCTTCGGCGCGGCGGAATGCGAGAGCGAACCGTCGGGCGCGAAGAAGGTGATCATCCTGGGCGGCGGGCCGAACCGCATCGGCCAGGGGATCGAGTTCGATTATTGCTGCGTTCATGCCGCCTTCGCGATGCGCGATGCGGGCCTTGAATCCATCATGGTCAACTGCAACCCGGAGACCGTCTCCACCGACTACGACACGTCGGACCGGCTCTATTTCGAGCCGCTGACCGCCGAAGATGTGATCGAGCTGGTGCGCAAGGAGCAGTCGAACGGCGAAGTGCTGGGGCTCATCGTCCAGTTCGGCGGGCAGACGCCGCTGAAGCTGGCGCGCGCGCTGGAAGCGGCCGGCATTCCCATTCTGGGCACCTCTCCCGACGCCATCGACGCTGCCGAGGATCGCAAGCGCTTCCAGGCTCTGCTTGAGGAGCTGAACCTGAAACAGCCGCGCAACGGCACGGCGATGACCGACGCAGGCGTTCTGCAGGTGGCGCGCGAGATCGGCTATCCGGTGGTGATCCGCCCCTCCTATGTTCTGGGCGGGCGCGGCATGGCCATCGTGCGCGACGAAGAGCACATGCACGAGACGCTGACGGGCAGCGACATCTTCCAGATCGGCGGCGATGCGCCGGTGCTGATCGACGGCTATCTGTCGCGCGCCGTGGAAGTGGACGTCGACTGCATCGCCGACGACAGGGACGTCTATATCGCTGGCGTCATGGAGCATATCGAGGAAGCCGGCATCCATTCCGGCGACAGCGCCTGCTCGCTGCCGACCAATACGCTGAAGGGCGACATGGTAGCCGAGCTGGAGCGCCAGACGGCGGCCATGGCCAAAGCGTTGGGCGTGCGCGGCCTGATGAACGTGCAGTTCGCGATCCAGGACGGCGTCGTCTATGTGCTGGAAGTGAACCCCCGCGCCAGCCGCACAGTGCCGTTCGTCGCCAAGACCATCGGCTATCAGATCGCCAAGATCGCGGCGCGGGTGATGGCGGGCGAAAGCCTCGCCTCGTTCGGCCTGAAGAAGAAGGCGCTGAAGCATATCGCGGTGAAGGAAGCGGTCTTCCCGTTCGCCCGCTTCCCCGGCGTCGACACGATCCTGGGGCCGGAGATGCGCTCGACCGGCGAGGTGATGGGGCTGGACACCGCGTTCGACCGCGCCTTCGCCAAGTCGCAGATCGCGGGCGGCACGATCGTTCCCTCGGAAGGCACGGCCTTTGTCAGCGTGCGCGAGGACGACAAGCCGTTCATCGTTGAGCCGGTGAAGCGGCTGCTGGAGATGGGCTTCAAAGTGATCGCGACCGGCGGCACGCAGAGCTATCTGGCCGAGCGCGGACTGCAGGTGGAGCGCATCAACAAGGTGCTGGAAGGCCGCCCGCATATCGTCGATGCGATGAAGAACGGCGACGTGCAGCTGGTGTTCAACACCACCGAGGGCGCGCAGGCGCTGAAAGACAGCTTTACGCTGCGCCGGACGGCGCTGCTGATGAAGATCCCCTACTACACCACCGTCGCCGGCGCGGCGGCGGCGACTTTGGGGATCGCCTCGGTGAAGGCCGGGGCGCTGGATGTGGCGCCGTTGCAGAGCTACGGCTGAGCCCCGCGCGACGGGCCTGCGCGCGGCGCAAAGGAACAATTATAGAATCTCGGCTTTCGCGCCGGGGGCGCGGCCTTGCTAATAAAATGTCGCAAAATCAGAGATTTAGTTCGCCTTTGCGCAAGACTCTTGCAGTCGCCCCAAGGCGGCACTAGCTTTTCGCGCCTGTGCTGCGCCGGTTCCGGGGCAGCAGATGACACGAGTATCGGCCCGGCCGTTCGCCATTTTCACGAGCCCTGACCGCCCTTCGCGAGGCCCGCGCCGCGCGAAAGAGCGGTTTTGACGCTCCGAAGGCGGCCTGACCGGGCATTTGGAGTCGAGGAGTGCCATGGAACGCGTACCCATGACGGCGTCGGGGCTGGTAAAGCTGGAAGACGAGGTCAAGAACCTGAAGCATGTGGAGCGCCCGGCCGTGATCCGCGCGATCGCGGAAGCGCGCGCGCATGGCGACCTGTCCGAAAACGCCGAATATCACGCCGCCAAGGAACGCCAGGGCTTCATCGAAGGCCGCATCCAGGAGCTGGAAGACATCATCGGCCGCGCCCAGGTGATCGACCCCGCCAAGCTGAGCGGCAACACCGTGAAGTTCGGCGCCACCGTCACGGTGGTGGATGAGGACACCGACAAGGAAGCGACCTATCAGATCGTCGGCGACATGGAAGCCGACCTGAAGCTGAAGCGGATCTCGCTGTCTTCGCCCATCGCGCGCGCCCTGATCGGCAAGAGCGTGGGCGACAGCGTCGAGGTCGCGGCCCCCGGCGGCGCGAAGAGCTACGAGATCGTCAAGGTCAAGTACGTCTGAGACGCGGCCGGCTTCGATGACCGCGGCCGACCTTCGCCAGATCGCGGCCGTCGCGCCCAACCTTCACTATCGCTATTCGGGCGTGACGGCGTCGATCGTCGCCATCGTGCCGGAGCAGGCCAAGACGCTGGCCATCGCCAGCGTCGGCCCGCATCTGCCCGCGCAGGTGCCGCGCATTGCGTTTCGCCAGATCCTGACGCGCGGCTGGTCGCGGCCGCCGGGCGGGCGCAAGAAGCGCATCTGGCACGCCCGCCGGAATGACGAAATGCTGATCGGCGTGGCGCTGCGCTATATCCTGCGCCAGCCTTGGATTCTGGTGTTCTCCAGCGTCGCGCAGCGCAAGCGCACCGGACTGACCAAATGGCTGATGCGCCGCATGGATGCGATCGTCAGCCCGTCGGAATACTCGGCCGCCTTCTGCGAAGGGCCGGTCGATATCGTCCATCACGGCGTCGATACGGCGAAGTTCAACCCCGCACCGGATCGCGCGGCGGCATGGGCGGAGACGGGGCTGCCGGGCAAATATGGCGTCGGCGTCTTCGGGCGCGTCCGCCATCAGAAGGGTTCCGACCTCTTCATCGAGGCGATGATCCGTCTGTTGCCCAACTATCCCGCATGGACCGCCGTGGTGACGGGGCTGATGGCGCCGGAGGAAACCGGCTTCATCGCAGGCCTCAAGGCGCGCATCGCCGAGGCGGGGCTGGAGAATCGCATCGCCCTGCTGGGCGAGCGGCCGCAGGAGGAAGTGCCGCTCTGGTTCAGGCGGGTCTCGCTCTATGTCGCTCCCATGCGCAATGAAGGCTTCGGCCTGACGCCGCTGGAGGCGATGTCGTCCGGGGCGGCGGTGGTCGCGACACGAACCGGCGCCGCGCCCTATCTGGTGGCCGAAGGCGTCACCGGCACCATCGTGCCGACGGGCGACCTCGAGGCGCTTGTGGCGGCGATCGAGCCGTTTCTCGCCGACCCCGAAAAGGCGGCCGCGTTCGGCCGCGCGGGCCGCGAAAAAGCCGTCGCGCACCATTCGATCGCCACCGAGGCGGCCGAGATGAATGCCGTGTATGAACGGCTCTGGAGAGAAGCGTAAGCCTCACATGACAGACGCGCCTGCAACCGCCGTGCGCCGCCAGGCCGCCGTCATCTTCGTCTTTGTCACCATCGTCATCGACGTGCTGGCGATGGGCATCATCATTCCGGTTCTGCCGCATCTGGTGCTGGATTTCGAAGGCGGCAACGATGCGTCGGCCGCTGCGATCTACGGCTATTTCGGGCTGGTCTTCGCGGCGGCGCAGTTTTTCTTCGCGCCGGTGCTCGGCTCTCTTTCCGACCGCTTCGGACGGAGGCCGGTGCTGCTGATCTCGGTGTTCGGGCACGGTCTCGACTTCATCCTGATGGCGCTGGCGCCCTCGCTCGCCTGGCTCTTTGTCGGACGCATGATCTCGGGGATCACGGCCGCAAGCTTTTCGACGGCCAACGCCTATATCGCCGACATCACGCCGCCGGAAAAACGCGCGCAGTCTTTCGGACTGGTCGGCGCGGCGTTCGGACTGGGTTTCGTCATCGGGCCGGCGATCGGCGGGATAGCGGGCGAGATCGACCCTCGCCTGCCCTTCTGGATCGCGGCGGCGCTGTGTCTGGTGAATGCGGCCTACGGCTATTTCGTGCTGCCGGAATCGCTGCCGCCGGAACGCCGTTCGCCCTTCGATCCGCGCAAGGCCAACCCCGTCGGCTCGCTCGGATTCCTGCGTCAGCACGGCGAGGTGGCGTGGCTGGCCTGTGTGTCCGTGATCTTCAACACCGCGTTCTGGGTGATCCCGACAACGTCGGTGCTGTACGCGGGATATCGCTATGGCTGGACCGAAGGGGATGTCGGCGTGATGCTGGCCGTGATCGGCATCTGCAACATCGTCGTGCAGATGGTTCTGGTGAAGCCGGCGGTCAAACTGTTCGGCGAGCCTTTGGCGCTGCGCGTCGGGCTCGGTTCGGCCATCGTCGGAATGGTGATCTATGGCCTCGCGCCCTCGGGATGGATTTTCCTGATCGGCATCGTCTTCCAGTCGATGGCCGGGATCATGGGGCCGTCGCTGCAGGCGCTGATGACGCGGCGCGTGGGGACGAACGAGCAAGGCAAGCTGCAGGGGGCGCTGGCCAGCGCCATCGGCATTGCGGGAATGATCGGACCGATCCTGTTCAGCCAGGTCTATGCCTGGGCGATCAGCGAAGGCGCGCACCTGCACGTCCCCGGCGCGGCGTTTCTGGTTGCGGCGCTGCTGAATCTGATCGCGCTCGGCGTCGCGTGGCTTGCGACGCGCGGCGAACGGCCGATCGCCGACGGACCGCCCTAATGCGCCATCAGCACCGGCACGCTCGTGTGCCGGAGCATGTGCCGCGTCACGCCGCCGAAAACCAGTTGCCGCAGCCGCGAGTGGCCATAACCGCCCATGACGATGAGGTCGGCCCCGGTTTCGGTCGCAGCGGCCAGAAGCCTCGCGCCGTCGGCTGAAGATGCATGATCGACGGCGCGCATAGCTGCCGTCAGGCCCCGGATCGACAGCGCATCGTTCAGATCGTCGAGCAGCGCGGGGGCCGTTTCGTCGTCCGAGGCCATGGTGATGACCTCGACCGCGCCGGCGCGCTTGATGAACGGCAGGGCTGCGATGAACGCGGCGGCGGCCGACGTGCCGCCATCCCACAGAATGACGATGCGCTCGCCGATCGCGGTCAACGGCGTCGGCGGCGCGATGAGGATCGGGCGGCGCGCGCCCAGCAGGGTGTGCTCCGCCAGCGAACGGTCGGGGAAGGCGCTGTCGGCCGGATCGCGCGCATAGACCACGATGTCGGCAAGACGGCTCGCGGCGGCGACCTCGTCCTCGATCACGCCCTCAAGAACGCGGATCGAGATCGCGCTTTCCGCAGCGCCTGCGGATTTCAACGCCGCAGCGACGTGGGCATTGGCGGCGGTGAGGGAGTCATCGGACGCCTTAGACGCCGCCTGGACGATGTTGTCGATAACGCTGCCGGTCAGGCCCTCGCCCAGATAGGGGATCGCCGCCGTCACGCTGGACCGCACGAAGAGCGCGCGCACATGGGCCCCGAAGCGCTGGCCCAGGTGCAGGGCTGCCGCGAGCGCGGGGCCGTCCTCGGCACCGCCGGTCACCGGACACAGGATATATTTCAACGCCATGACGCCGCCTCCTTCGCCTGTGGACAGATCCGCCGGCAGCCTTGCGCCGCCGCCCGGCCTTCGCCAAGACATGAAGCCACAGAGGACACATCCATGCCTTCAGCCAAACCGCCCGCCGGCGCGTGGCAGCGTATGCTCTCCGGCCGCCGGCTCAACCTTCTCGAACCCTCCCCGCTCGATATCGAGATCGAGGACATCGCCCACGGGCTTGCGCGCGTCGCACGCTGGAACGGGCAGACCAAGGGGCCGCATGCCTTTTCCGTAGCCCAGCATTGCATGCTGGTCGAGCGTCTGGCGATCCAGCTCAAGCCGGCGCTGAGCCGCGAGGGACGGCTGGCGGCCCTGCTGCACGACGCCCCGGAATACGTGATCGGCGACCTCATCTCTCCGTTCAAACGCGCCGTCGGCTTCAACTACAAGGACATGGAGAACCGCCTGCTGGAAGCGATCCATGTCCGCTTCGGAGTAACGCCCAAGGTTCCCGATACGTTGCACAAACTGATCAAGAAGGCCGACGCCGGCGCCGCCTATTTCGAGGCCACCCAGCTCGCGGGATTCGACGAGGCTGAGGCAAAACGCTTCTTCGGCGAGCCCAAGGGAATGGCCTATAAGAGGCTGATCCCCTGGGAGACAACCGAGGCCCAGGCGCGCTTCGTCAAACGATTCAAGGAGCTGGCCGGATCGGCCTGACCCCATGAGCCGCATCATCGTCTGCCCGCTGTCCCATATCGACGACGTGATCCGCCTGGAGCAGGCATCGCATCTGCTGACGCTGCTGGGGCCGGACTACATGATCGAAGCGCATGGCGCGATCGCCGCCGACCGGCATCTGCGGCTGAAGGTGCACGATATCGACGAAACGCAGCCGGGCCAGATCGCGCCGCAGCGCGATCACGCCGCGAGCGTGCTGGCGTTCGCGGACGCCTGGGATCGCACCAGCCCGATGGTCATCCATTGCTGGGCCGGCATCAGCCGGTCGACGGCGGCCATGTGGATGACGATGTGCAAGCTCAACCCCGAACGCGACGAACTTGAAATCCTGCAGGCGATGCGCGCGCGCGCGCCGCATATCGCGCCCAACCGTCTGCTCGTCGCGCATGCCGACGCGCTGTTGGGCCGTGACGGGCGCATGGTCGACGCGCTCGATGCCGTCGGCCCCGCCATCGGCCGCAGCGAAGGATATCCGTTCTTCCTGCCTGCCGATTTCGCGCAGACCGTCAACGACGTCGCGTGAGCTTTCCGACCGATCATCAGGCCGTCGTCATCGGCCTCAACGCGGCGATCGTCGCCATGATCGGCGATGCGCCCCATGTTCTGGCGGTGCGCCACGTGGTGCCGGACCCCGCCAAGGGCGTGAGACCGGAGCGCGACGGCCTGCCCTTCGGCCCGTTCGAGCCCTTCGAGCACCGGACGCTGGAGGCCGGCGTACGCTCGTGGGTGAAGGGACAGACCGGCATGGAGATGGGCTATGCCGAGCAGCTTTACACATTCGGCGACCGCGGCCGCCACGAGGTGAAGGCCGGCGAAGGGCCGCGCGTCGTCTCGGTCGGCTATCTGGCGCTGGTGCGGGCGCAGGATCACCCCCCTGCCCCCGATTCACACTGGCGCGACTGGTATGGCTATTTCCCGTGGGAGGATTGGCGCGACGCGCGTCCGGCGGTGATCGACGAAGTGATCCAGCCACACCTGAAGGCCTGGGCCGCCGGCAACGCCCAGAGATGGGAAAGATCGCGCCTTTGCTTCGCCTTCGACGGCCTGCCGTGGGACGAGGAGAAGACTCTGGAGCGCTATGAGCTGCTCTATGAGGCCGGCCTTGTGGCGGAGGCGCGGCAGGACGGGCGTGCCACGGCGCAGGATACGCCCGCCGGGCTCGGCAAACCGATGATCTTCGATCACCGCCGCATTCTGGCGACCGCCATCGGGCGGCTGCGCGGCAAGCTGAAATACCGGCCGGTGGTGTTCGAGCTGATGCCGGCGGAGTTCACGCTGCTGGAATTGCAGCGGACTGTGGAAGCCATAACAGGCGGGCTGGTCCACAAGCAGAATTTCCGCCGTCTCGTCGAATCCGGTGGCCTTGTGGAAGGCACGGGCCGAATGTCGGCCCCTGCCAAGGGACGCCCTGCGGAGAAATTCCGTTTCCGCCGCGACGTCCTGCGGGAACGACCGGCGCCCGGCGTGAAGCTGACCGCGGCGCGAGGGAGGAAATCATGAAGCGCATGATCGCCGCCGCCCTGACCCTTCTGTCGCTGGCCGGCGGCGCCGCCGCGAGCGAACCGAAATGGGTGGAGAACGAGGTCTCCATCGGCGAAGGCGACGGCACGCTGCACGGCACGCTGCTGACGCCCGGCGCCTATAACGACAGCTTCGATGCGGTGCTGATCATTTCAGGCTCAGGCCCGACCGACCGCGACGGCAACCAGCCCAGTATGAAGAATGACAGCCTGAAGCTGCTGGCGCATGCGCTGGGCGAAGCGGGCATCGCCTCGCTGCGCGTCGACAAGCGCGGCATCGCCGCCAGCGCCAAGGCCGCGCCGCGCGAGGAGGATCTGCGTTTCGAGACTTATATCGACGACGCCCGTTCATGGATCGGCTTTCTGAAGGCGCAACCCGGCGTGAAGCGCATATTCGTCATCGGGCACTCGGAGGGCGCGCTGATCGGTTCGGTGGTCGCACAAAACGACGAGATCGCGGGCTTCGTGAGCCTCGCCGGCGCAGGCGAGCCGGCCGCGGATATTCTGCGCCGCCAGATCAAGGCGAGCCCCAACGGCGAGCAGGTACTGGCTCTGGCCGAACCGACACTGCAGAAGCTGGAGAAGGGCGAGACCGATCCGGCGCCCTCGCCGATGCTCTACTCGCTGTTCCGCCTCAGCGTGCAGCCCTATCTGATTTCCTGGTTCCGCCACGATCCGCGTGTGGAAATCGCCAAGATCCCGGGCCGCGTCGCGATCGTCCAGGGCACGACCGATATCCAGGTCCTCCCTTCCGACGCGGAGAGCCTGAAAGCGGCGCGCCCCGACGCGACGTTCACGCTGATCGACGGCATGAACCATGTGCTGAAAGCGGCGCCGGCTGAGCGCGCGGCGAATGTCGCGACCTACGGAAATCCCGATCTGCCGCTCGCGCCGGGCCTGCTGGACGCGATTATCCAATTCGTCCAGCTGCACTGAAGTCCTTGCGAGACAGTCATTCTCCACATATATACTCGCTCAGAGTATAAATGGCGGAGGTTGCCATGGCTGAAGTGCTTGCGTTCACCCCTGCCGTCGCCCGCGAAACGGACGCGCTGTACGAGCGCGTGAAAACCGTGATCCCCCGCTTCGAGTGGGAGATGCACGCGCCCTATATCGCCGAGATCAACCGGCTGAAGCGCGAGATCGGCGCGGTGGTGCTGGCCCACAACTACCAGACGCCCGAGATCTTCCACTGCGTGGCCGACTTCTCGGGCGACTCGCTGCAGCTGGCGCGCGAAGCGGCCAAGACCGACGCCAAGATCATCGTGCAAGCCGGCGTGCATTTCATGGCCGAGACCTCGAAGATCCTGAGCCCGGAAAAGACCGTGCTGATCCCCGACATGGAAGCCGGATGCTCGCTGGCCTCTTCGATCACCGGCGCGGATGTGCGGCTGCTGCGCGAACGCTTTCCCGGTGTGCCCATCGTCACCTATGTGAACACCTCCGCTGACGTGAAGGCCGAGAGCGATATCTGCTGCACCTCGTCGAATGCCGTCGATGTGGTGGAATCGCTGGGCGTGAAGCGCGTGTTCATGATCCCCGACCAGTATCTGGCTGCGAATGTCGCGCGGCAGACGGATGTGGAAGTCCTCACCTGGGCGGGCTCGTGCGAGGTGCATGAGCGCTTCACCGCCGACGACGTGAAGGCGTTCCGTAAATCGCACCCCGGCGTGATCGTGCTGGCGCATCCCGAATGCCCGCCGGAGGTGATCGCCGAAGCCGACTTCGCCGGCTCGACCAGCGCCATGATCGGCTACGTCACCGACAAGCGCCCGAAGCGCGTGGTGATGGTGACGGAATGCTCCATGAGCGACAACGTCGCCGCCTCGCTGCCGGATGTGGAGTTCGTGCGTCCGTGCAATCTGTGCCCGCACATGAAGCGCATCACACTGCCCAAGATCCTGCATTCGCTGCAGACGATGACGCATGAGGTTCTGGTCGACGAGAAGGTCGCCGCCCGCGCCCGTCAGGCGGTGGAGAACATGCTGAAGGTCGGGCCACCCAAGCCGCGCGTGAAGGCGGCGTGAGATGCGCGACATCGAGATCATCGACGCCGGGCCGGCGCTCGTCGTCGGCGCCGGATTGGCCGGGCTGTTCGCCGCGCTGAAGTTTCAGGTGCGCCCGGTGACGATCCTGGCCGGTTCGCCCATCGGCTCGGGGGCGTCGTCGTTCTGGGCGCAGGGCGGCATCGCCGCGGCGATGGGCGACGACGACTCTGCGGCGCTTCATGTCGCCGATACGCTGGTCGCGGGCGCGGGCATCGTCGATGAGGCGATCGCGAAGATCGTGACCGAAGAAGCCGCGCCCCGGATCGAAGACCTGGTGCGGCTGGGCGCGCCGTTCGACCGCGACGCCGCCGGCAAGCTGGTGTTCGGACGCGAGGCCGCGCACAGCCGCAAACGCATCGTGCGCGTGAAGGGCGATCAGGCCGGGGCGGCGATCATGGAGACGCTGGCGAAGGCGGTGCGCGCGCGCGACGACATCCGCGTTATCGAAGGTCTGCGCGCGACCCAGCTGCTGATGATCGACGGACGCGTGCGCGGCGTGTGGGCGCGCGATCCCGCAGGAAAGCTGTTCACCATCGTGGCCGACGCGGTGCTGTTCGCGCTGGGCGGAGCCGGCGGGCTTTACGCCGTGACCACCAATCCGGTGACGGCGCGCGGCCAGGGCATCGCCATGGCCGCCAATGCTGGCGCGGTGATCGCCGACCCGGAATTCGTGCAGTTCCACCCGACCGCTCTGGACGTCGGACGCGACCCTGCCCCTCTGGCGACCGAAGCGTTGCGGGGCGAAGGCGCGGTGCTGCTGAACGACAAGGGCGAGCGCTTCATGCTGAGCGTCCATCCCGATGCGGAACTGGCGCCGCGCGATGTCGTCGCGCGCGGCATCTTCCGCGAGATCAAGGCCGGACGACGGGTCGTTCTGGATGCGACCAAGGCTGTGGGCGAGGCGTTCCCCGTTCGCTTTCCGACCGTCTATTCCAGCTGCATCGCCGCCGGGATCGACCCACGCGTTGAAGGAATCCCCGTCGCGCCGGCGGCGCATTATCACATGGGCGGCATCGCCTCGGACGCGCATGGCCGCTCCACCCTGCCGGGTCTGTGGGTCGCGGGTGAGTGCGCCTCGACCGGTCTCCACGGCGCGAACCGTCTGGCGTCGAACTCGCTGCTGGAGGCGATTGTGTTCGGCGCGCGGACGGCGGCCGACATGGATGCGACGCCGATCGGCCGCACGCCTGTCGATCTGCCCGAGCCGCCGACCATCGTGGTCGCCGACGAGGCGGAAGGCATGGCGCAGCTGCGGCGGACCATGACCGCGAACGTGGGCGTCGAGCGCGATGCGGATTCGCTGGCCGACGCGATTGCGGAAATCGGCGTGATCCGGGGCGAGGCCGAGGGCGAGACGCTGATCGCCGCGACAGACACGGCGCTGCTGATCGCCGCCTCTGCCTGGGCGCGCACCGAAAGCCGGGGCGGGCATTTCCGAACCGATTATCCCGAGACCAACCCGGATTGGGCGCGGCGCACCTGCACGACGCTGTCGGCGGCCGAAGCGGTGGCGGCCGAGGCGCTCGGCGCGACGGCGCGCGCGGCATAGGATCGCACGATGACCGACACGTCGAAGCCTGCGCTGGAGCCCCTGCCCGATCTGATCGTGGAGCCTGCGGTGCGGGCGGCGCTTATCGAGGATCTGGGCCGGGCCGGCGATATCACGACCAATGCGACGATCGGCGCGGATGATCGCGCGCGGGTGGTGATCGCAGCGCGCAAGGCCGGCCATGTCGCCGGCCTCTCATTTGCGCGGCATGCGTTTCGGGCGCTCGATCCCGAAGCCGTGTTCGAAACGCGGATCGCCGACGGGCATCCCTGCGCGCCGGGCGCGGTGATCGCGGCGATCACGGCAAAGACGCGCGCGTTGTTGTCGGCCGAGCGCGTGGCGCTGAACTTCGCTGGGCGGTTGTCGGGGATTGCGACCCTGACGGCGGCGTTTGCGGCGGAGGTGGCGCATACCAGGGCGAAGGTCGTCGATACGCGCAAGACGACGCCGGGTTGGCGGGCGTTCGAAAAATACGCCGTGCGTTGCGGCGGCGGGGCGAACCATCGCTTCGGTCTGGATGACGCCATCCTGATCAAGGACAACCATGTCGCCGCGGCGGGCGGCATCGCCGAAGCGATCAAACGCGCGCGGGCCTATTCCGGGCACATGGTGAAGCTGGAATGCGAGGTGGACAGCCTGGACCAGCTGCGCGAGGCGCTGGCGGCGAAGGCGGATATCGTGCTGCTGGACAATATGTCGAACGATCAGCTGCGCGAGGCGGTGGCGATCAATGCCCGGCGCGCGACGCTGGAGGCTTCGGGCAATGTCACGCTGAAGACGGTGCGCGGGATCGCCGAAACCGGCGTCGACCTGATCTCGTCGGGCGCACTGACCCACAGCGCGCCGGTGCTGGATATCGGGTTGGATTTCGAAGCCGCGCTCTGAGCCTGTTACCAGGGCGGCTCGGGGCTTTTCAGTGTCCAGCCGGGCCGTCCGAGCGCGGCCACGTCCGCTTCGGTGACCTCGGCGAGCGCCTTGTAGAGCTTGAACTTCACGGGCCTGCGCCCCTCCGGCAGCAGCGCGATGACGGTTTCGAGCGGCGGGCAGCCGGGCTGTCCGCAGACGATCTCGTTGACCATCACTACATCGTTGTCGCCGGGCGCGAAGCGCGCTTCGGCCCAGCCCTGCACCCGCATCTGCAACTCGACCGTATCGGCGAGGCCGAAATTGCGGAGGCGTTGGATCATGCGCGGTAGTCGTGCAGGCTGCGCCGGAAGGTCTCGGGCGTCAGGAGAGCGCCGATCACGAAGCAGATGGCGGCGACGGCGATGGGGTACCAGAGGCCTGCGAAGATATCGCCCGTCGCCGTGATGATCGCGAACGAGACGAACGGCTGGAAGCCGCCGATCAACCCGTTGGAGATGTTGTAGGGCAGCGAGAGTGAGGTGTAGCGGATGCGCGTCGGGAACAGCTCCACCAGGAAGGCGGCGATGGGGCCGTAGATCATCGCGGCGATGAGGACGAGCCAGGTGAGCACCGCGACGGCAAGCGGCCAGTTCATCTTCGCCGGGTCGGCCTTGATGGGGTAGCCGGCGGCGTCGAGCGCTTCGGTGACGCGCTTCTTGTCGGCATCGGCGAAGGCCTGCGAGACAGGAACCTCTGTGCCGGTTCCGGCCCGGGTGTCGGCGATCGCGACGACCACCATGCCTTCGGACACCCCCGTCTGCGGCCCGCTGGTCACGCCGTCGAAGCGCGTCTCGAATACGACACCCCGCTTGGCGAGCAGCGCCCGCGCCTTCTGACAGGCCGTGACGGCGTCGGCGAAGATGACCGTGCCGCAGTCATCGAGATCGGCGACCAGCGTCACGACGCGCGTGTGGTTCGCCTCCATCAGCTGCGGGTTCACCGCGCGGGCGAGGATGTGGAAGGCGGGCTGGAAGGTGAGCGCGCCGAGAAGGCAGGCGCCCATCATCAGCCATTTACGCCCCACGCGGTCGGACAGCCAGCCGAAGAAGATGACGAGGCCCATGCCGACGACGAGGGCGAACGCGAGCAGCATGTAGGTGTCGAGATAGCCGACGCCCAGCACGTTCTGCATGTAGAGCATCGCGTAGAAATTGCCGGTGTACCAAAGCACGCCCTGCCCTATGCAGGCGCCGGCGAAGGCGATGAGGACGATCTTGAGGTTCGCCCATTTGCCGAAACTGTCGCGAATGGGCCGTTTGGAGCCTCGTCCTTCCTCCTTCATTGCGCGGAAGACGGGGGATTCGTTCAGCTTCATGCGGATGTAGATCGAGATCGCCAGCAGCACGAGCGAGATGAGAAACGGGATGCGCCAGCCCCATTCCCTGAACGCCTCTTCGCTCATCGAGGTGCGACAGGCCGCCACGACGGCGAGCGACAGGAACAGGCCGATGGTCGCTGTCGCTTGGATGTAGGAGGTGAAGTAGCCGCGCCGCTTCTGGGGCGCGTGTTCGGCGACATAAGTGGCCGCGCCGCCATATTCGCCGCCGATGGCGAGGCCCTGAAGCAGGCGGAGAATGAGGAGAAGATAGGCGGCGGCGATGCCGATATCGTTGAAGGTCGGCAGGAAGCCGATGCCTGCCGTAGCGACACCCATCAGCGAGATGGTGACGAGGAAGGTGTATTTGCGGCCGACCAGATCGCCCAGCATGCCGAAGACCAGCGCCCCGAGCGGACGGACCATGAAGCCGGCGCCGAACGTCGCAAGGCTGAGCAAGAAGGCCGCGGTCTCGTTGCCGGCCGGAAAGAAGAGCTGGCCGAGCAGCACGGCCAGCGTGCCGTAGACGAAAAAGTCGTACCACTCGAAAACCGTGCCCAGCGAGGCCGCCGTCACGACCAGCCGGAGCTCGCCCGGAGGCACCTCATGCACGTTATCCGCAGCAGACTCGCTCATGCCCCGTTCCAACCCTTTGATTTTTGCCCCGCCCGCATGGTCTAAGCAGGCCGGATTCTGACTTTTGCCGGAGAGTGGCGGCATGAACGCGGCGCTGCAAGAACTGCTTGAACAGCTCGATCTGGAGCGGATCGAGGACAACATCTTTCGCGGCTGGTCGCCCGTCGACCGGGAGACCCGCGTGTTCGGCGGCCATGTGATGGCGCAAGCCCTGATGGCCGCGTGCCGGACGGTCGGCGACGACCGCCTGTGCCATTCCTTCCACGCCTACTTCCTGCTCGGCGGCGACCCCAAGGCGCCCATCGTCTGTGACGTGGACCGCACGCGCGACGGCGGCAGCTTCACGACCCGGCGCATCGTCGCCATCCAGCACGGCAAGCCGATCTTCCACATGGAAGCCTCGTTCCATGTCCACGAGGACGGCTGGGAGCATCAGTTCGATGCGCCGGACGTGCCCGATCCCGAAACGCTGATGCCCGAGGACGCGTGGCGCGAACAGCAGGCCAAGACCATGCCGCCCGCGATGGCGCCGCACTTCCTGCGCGAGCGGCCGATCGAGCAGCGCGAGGTCGACGCGGTGGACGAGATGAACCCGCCCAAGCGGCCGCCCTACAAGAATGTGTGGATCCGCTCGAACGGGAAGCTGCCCGACGATCCCAGGCTGCATCAGTGCCTGCTGGCCTATGCCTCGGACCATTCGCTGATGGACACCGCCACCCTGCCCCACGGGCTTTCGTGGATGAGCGGCGTGATGATGGGCGCGAGCCTGGACCACGCGATGTGGTTCCACCACGATTTCCGCCTGGACGACTGGCTGCTCTATACCCATGACGCGCCGGTCGCGGCCGGGGCGCGCGGCTTCAATCGCGGGCTGATCTACACCCGCGAAGGCAAGCTGATCGCCAGCGTCGTGCAGGAGGGCCTGATGCGCCCCCGCAAGCGCCGGGCCGAGCGGGAAGCCGGGAAGAAAGACGGCGACAAGCCGCAGGGCTGACCGGCTAGGCCGTCTTGAACGCCAGCAGATAGGCGTAGCCGCGGGCGACCTCGCGATAGGCGAGCGTGCCCTTGCCGGCGGCGGCGAGGCTTTCGAAATGGGCCTTCACTTCCGGGCGGAAGCGCACGTGGAACTGGTGCAGCCACTTGCCCAGCACCCATTTGAACCAGCGCGGCAGGCCCTTCTGATCGCCGAAATCGACGACATGAAGCGTGCCGCCGGGCTTGAGCTGCGTCAGCGCATGGTCGGCGGCGGCCTGCCAGTCGTCCATGATGGACAGGGCGTAGGAGAAGAAGATGCGGTCGAACTTGTCCGGCAGACCGAAAAGCTGGGGCGAGAAATCCTGCGCCAGCGCGACCTCCAGCGGGATCTTGCCCTTGAGGCCGGCCTTTTCGACCGAGGCGCTGGCGGTTTTCAGCATCTCGGCGGAGGCGTCGAAGCCGACGAACTGCGCCTGCGGATAGCGTTTCGCCATCAGGATGAGGTTGCGGGCGGTGCCGCAGCCGGCTTCGCAGACCACCTCGCCCGGCTTCGCCCCGATCTCGCCGATCAGGGCATCGCGGCCCAGCAGGTAATACTTGCGCGAGGCGTCGTAGACGTGACGCGTCCAGCGATACATCCGGTCCATCGCCGGACGGGCATCCTGCGCAGTGGTCACGTGATCTTCTCGTAGATGTGGAAGCCGCCATAGATCGAGGAGCGGTCCTGGCGGTGGAAGTCGCGGCTCTCTTCCGGCTCGTAGCGCCACTGACTGAGGATGTCGGCGGGGAGCTTGCGCTCCAGCGGCGAGATTTCGCCGGCGGTGCGGAAGATGACGCGCGCGCCCGGGCCGGCGACGCGGGTGATCTCGCGCCAGAGTTCGGTGATCTGCTGCTCGTTCATCCAGTCCTGCGCGTCGAGGAGGACGAAGCGGTCGAAGCTGTTCTCCGGCTTCTCGCTGAGGAAGTCGGTCATGATGACGTGGTTGACGTCGATCCGGTCGGTGCGGTCGCGCAGCAGGGCGAAGGTGTCGGCCTTGAGGTAATCTGGCACCGCGTCGCGCTTTTCGGTGTCGTAATGGCGCGAGAAGGCCTGCCAGGCGAAGTAGTTGTGGGTGATGGGGAAGTCGCACGCCATCTTTTCGATGCGGCCGCGCAGCATGGCGGCGGTCTGGCCGCCCTCGGCCGAGCCGGCCAGCTCGTCGAATTGCTGGGGCGGGATGCCGAGCATGTAATAGACGGTGGGGCGGTTGGCGACCCAGCGCACGAACCACGATTTGAAGACCGGGGCCCAGTCGCGCTCGAAGATGGCGCGCTGTTCGTCCTGGGTTTTGGCCTTCAGGATCCTGGTGGTGTCGAGACCGTACAGCCGCGACATGGTGCGCATCATGCCGATGAACTTGCCCAGCAGGCTGAAGCGGTAAAAGCCGCGGGCGAACATGCCGATGCGTTTGCGCAGGCGCAGCGCGCCCATGCGGCCGTTCCAGTATTTACGAGTCTCTTCATCGAGATGCGGCTCGATCTTCGCGCGGTACATGTCGACGTTCGCGCTGCTGTCGCCGATGGCGAACATGCGGAAAAAGGACTCATAGTCGGGCGCATGCTTGACCGCCGCGATCTTGAGGCGGGTGAGCGCGAGATGATTGGGGTTGAGATCGACCGCGGTGATCGACTTTGGCCCCACGGCCAGATAGTTGAGGATGTTACAGCCGCCGGACGCGATCGTGATGATCCGTGTTTCGGGGCCGATCCGCATGGCCCGGATGTCGACATCCGGGTCTTCCCAAATCTGATTGTAGACGAACCCCTGGAACATGAACGTGAACAGCCGCTCGAGCATCCCACGCTTGGTGGACCGCGGAGAGGTCTCGGCAGCCTTTTTCAGAAGTTCGTTGGCCATCAGCTCGCATTCGGGCGGGATTCGGAGCGCGTGTTCTAAGGGCGGCGTTTCGTGAAGGAAAGGCGAAATAAGGCGGCCAAGCGGCCCGCCCATCTGGAAAAGAACGGCCGCAAGCGGCCCGGGCACGCGGAACTGTCGACGCGCAACCCGCGCGAAGCCGCGCCCAAGCCGAAGGTCGAGCGCGGCCCGGTGAACGACGACCTGCTGCGGGCGCTGAGGGCCTGGGGCTCGGCCCGTCAGGGCGGCGAACAATCCGCCGACGACGCCCTGTCGACGACGGGCAAGGCCGGGCGCTGGGAACTGAAAGGGGCGCTGGACCGGGTGTTCCGGCACTATGCGCGGCTGGCCTGGCTGATCCGCCGGCAGGGCGTGGAACCGACCCCGGACTGGATCTGGGCCGCCGCCAGCGTGGTGCTGGACGGCGCCCCGCTGGAAGAGGTGGCGCGGCGGCTGGCGGTCACGGCCGCCGATATCTCGCCCTTCGCCGGCAGGCTGGGCCGGATGGGCAAGGAAGGGATCGCCAGCGCGGCGATGCCGAATCCTGTTCGCGCCGAATGCCCGGACGATATTTATGAATATCTTTCAGTTGCTTACGGCGCAGAACTGACGCCGGAACTGAAGGCCTTAAACCATTCTCCCCCGCTGGATATCCGGGTCAACACACTCAAGGGCAGCGTCGACGAGCTGCTGACCCTGCTGAACGTGGGCGACACCGAACTGCGCCGCACGCCCTATGCGCCGCTGGGTCTCAGAGCCCGGGGCAAGCCCGATCTTGCCGTTACGGAAGCCTTCACGGCCGGCCGGTTCGACATGCAGGACGAGGGCTCGCAGATCGTCGCGGCGCTGGTGGACGCCGCGCCGGGGCAGCAGGTGGTCGACTTCTGCGCGGGCGCGGGCGGCAAGTCGCTGGCGCTGGGCGCGGCGATGGCGAACCGGGGGCATCTGGTGGCGGCCGACACCAGCGCGAAGCGGCTGGCCCGGGCCAAGCTGCGCATGAAGCGCGCCGGGGTGGAGAACGCCGAGCGGGTGCTGCTGACCGGCACCGACACCGACCCCTTCCTGAAGCGCAAGGCCGGGCAGATCGACCGGGTTCTGGTGGACGCCCCCTGCTCCGGCACCGGCGCCTGGCGGCGCCACCCCGAGGCCAAGTGGAGCGGCGTGACCGACCTGGCCCGGCTGACCGCCCTGCAGGATGCGATCCTCGCCCGGGCGGCCCGGCTGGTGAAGCGCGGGGGGCGCCTGATCTATGCCACCTGCTCGATGCTGCCCGCCGAGAACGCCGAGCGGGCCGCCGCCTTTCTGGCCGCCCACCCCAACTTCCGGCGGATCGACGCGGCCGAGGTGTGGGCCCGGGCGATCCCCGCCGTGCCCTATCCCGGCCGCGACCGCGCCATGCTGCAGCTGACGCCCTTCCAGCACGGCACGGACGGGTTTTTCGCTGCGATCTTCGAGCGGACGGCCTGAGGCCGCGCGCCGGGACGCGGCGCGGGCCGGGCCCGCCGCCGGTTCGGCGAGGCGGCAGACGGCGTTCGCCAGCGCGACCAGCTGCCTGACCTCGCGCATCTCGGCCCGCCATGCGGCGCGGAGCGCCCTCGCCTCGGCCGTGCGCCGGCCATGCTTGAGCGCATTGCGGTTGCCCGGCTGCCCGCCGCGCCGCCGGCGGGGCGGGCATTCGTTTGTCGGTTTTTGCGAGGCCGGGCGGGTGGCCACGTATTCGTTTGTCGCTTTTTGCGAATTCCCGGCGGGACGCGCGTCTTCGTTTGTCGCTTTTCGCGAATCCGGATGGGCGCGCGGGTCTTCGTTTGTCGCCGAAGACGACGATGTCGCGATTTTGCCCTGCATGATGCCGCC
>JAKOQZ010000097.1 GCA_029778105.1 Pseudomonadota bacterium
GGCAGCACCGCGTCGCGCTCGACCGCGCCGACGGCGAAGCCCGCGAGGTCGTAGTCGCCCTTGGCGTACATGCCGGGCATCTCGGCGGTCTCGCCGCCGATCAGCGCGCAGCCCGCCTGACGGCAACCGTCGGCGATGCCGGCGATGACGATTTCGGCCTCGTCGACGTTCAGCTTGCCGGTCGCGAAATAGTCCAGGAAGAACAGCGGCTGCGCGCCCTGGACCGCCAGATCGTTGACGCACATCGCCACCAGATCGACGCCGACGCCGCTGTGCAGCCCGGTGTCGATGGCGAGTTTCAGCTTGGTCCCGACGCCGTCATTGGCGGCCACCAGAACCGGATCGGTGAAGCCGCAGGCCTTGAGGTCGAACAGCCCGCCAAAGCCGCCCAGCGCTGCGTCCGCGCCCGGCCGGCGGGTCGATTTCGCCAGCGGCTTGATGCGTTCTACGAGCGCCTCGCCCGCGTCGATGTCGACGCCGGAGTCGGCATAGGTCAGGCCATTGCGGCGTTCTGTCATGGTCGGTCCCGGCGATGGGCGCGACGGAAAGCGCGCCGGGCATGCGTTTGACCCAAGGCAAGCAGCGGATCAAGGGAGTTCCTTCGATGGGGCCGAGCGCCGAACTGGCTCTGCATCGCTTTGGACTGGGGGCACGGCCGGGGGAACTCGCCCGGATCGGTGACCCGGCGGGCTGGCTGACGGCGCAGATTGCCGCCCAGGCGGAACCTGTTTCCTTCGGCGATTTCCCGCGCGCGGCGCAGGTCATCCGCGAAGCGCCGGATCGCGGGGCGCTAAAAGATGACAAGGATGCCCGCAAGGACTATGTCCGCGAACTGCGCGACGCCGCCCGCACCGCCATCGGGGCGCGCATGAAGGCGGCCTATGTCAGCGACACGCCGTTCCACGAGCGGTTGGTGTGGTTCTGGTCGAACCATCTCGCCATCGGCATGCAGGCCAAGCTCAGGGTCGTGCCCTTCGCCTTCGATTATGAACGCAGCGCCATCCGGCCCCACGTCACCGGCAGGTTCGCCGACATGCTGCTCGCCAGCGCGCGTCATCCGGCGATGCTGATCTATCTGGACAATGCGCTCTCGGCCGGGCCGGGCTCGCGCGCCGGACGACGCCGCGACCAGGGCCTCAACGAGAATTACGCCCGCGAGCTGATGGAGCTGCACACGCTGGGCGCAGGCGGCGGCTACACCCAGGCGGACATCGTGGAACTCGCCAAGATTCTCACCGGCTGGACCGTGCCGCCCAAGGAATTCCAGAAGGGCGACACGGCCTTCCTCTTCGCCCCCAATCGCCATGAGCCTGGCGCCAAGACGCTGCTCGGCGTGCGCTATGACGAGGGCGAAGAGGCCGGCGTTCAGGCGATCACCGCGCTGGCGCGGCACCCGTCGACGGCCAGACACATTGCGCGCAAGTTCGCCGCCCACTTCACCGCCGACGCGCCGGACGACGCGCTGGTCGCCCATCTGGAAGGCGTCTTCCGCGACACCGACGGCGATCTGGGCGAATTGGCGCGCGCCCTCGTGGCGCATGAGGCGGCATGGACGCCCGCGCTCGGCAAGGCGCGCGACCCCATCCAGTTCGTCACGGCCGCCGTCCGTGCGACGGCCGGCGCCTCGGCAGGCCAGATCAAGCCGGAATCCGAGCTGGCCCTGCTCGGCGGCATGCGGGCGCTGGGCCAGGTGCCGTTCAGCGCACCGACGCCGCAGGGCTGGCCCGACACCGCCGCCGCCTGGTTCGGCCCGGACCAGGTGGTCGAGCGCGCCGAATGGGCGCTCGCGCTGGCCGGCCGTATCACCCAGAGCGTCGATCCGGCCGAACTCGCTGCCGGCCTGTTCGGCAGGCTTCTCACCGACACCACCCGCACCGCCATCGCCCGCGCGCCGAGCCCCCAGGAGGGCCTCGCGCTGCTGATCGCCAGCCCGGAGTTCATGCGCCGATGACCAGCCCCCGGATTGATCGCCGTTCGCTTCTCACCGGGGCCGCCGGCGTCGCCGCCCTGTCGCTGATGCCCGGCTTCGCCCGCGTCGCCTTCGCCAACGCACCCACCGACAAGCGCTTCGTCGTCGTTATCCTGCGCGGCGCGCTCGACGGCCTGACTGCGCTCGCGCCGGTCGGCGACCCGGCCTATGCGCCCTTGCGCGGCGAGCTGGCGCTGGAGGCCGGCGGCGACCGGCCCGCCTTGAAGCTGGACGGCATGTTCGCCCTCCATCCCGATCTGGCCGGCTTCAAGGCGGCCTACGACGCGGGCCAGATGGCCGCCTTCCATGCCGTCGCCATTCCGGTGCGCGAGCGCTCGCATTTCGAAGCGCAGGCCATTCTGGAAACCGGCCTGGGGCGCGCGGGCGGGCGGGACGGCTGGCTCAACCGGGCGCTCGGCGTCATGGGCTGGAACGATGCGGGCAAGGCGGTCGCCTTCAGTCCCAGCGTGCCGCTGATCCTCACCGGCGACGCCCCCGCGAGTTCCTACACCGCCTCGGCCCTGCCGCAGGGCACCGACGATTACATGGCCCGTGTCGCCGCGCTCTACGCCCCGGACAGCCTGCTGGGCCCGGCGCTGGCGCAGGGTCTGGAGGTCCAGGCGATGGCGGCCGAAGGCGATCCGGGCGCAGCGCCCATGAAGGGGCAGGGCCAGCGTCAGGCCAACATGGTCCCGGTCGCCGAAACCGCAGGCCGCATGCTGGCGCGCGCCGACGGCCCCCGCATCGCCGTGCTCGAAGCCTATGGCTGGGACACGCATGTGGGGCAGGGCGCGGCCGACGGTCAGCTCGCTCGCCGGCTCGCCAATCTCGACGCCGCCATGACGGCGTTCCGCAAAGGCCTCGGCGAGGCCTGGAACGACACGGTGGTGACGATCGTCACGGAATTCGGCCGCACCGCCCGGCCCAACGGCAACAAGGGCACCGATCACGGCACCGGCGCCGCCGCTTTCCTGCTGGGCGGCGCGGTGAAGGGCGGCATGGTGACGGCCGACTGGCCGGGTCTTGCCGACCGGAATCTGTTCGAGAACCGCGATCTGGCGGCGACGGGCGACGTGCGCTCGGTGCTGAAAGGGGCGCTGGCCGGACATATGGGAATCGATCCTGGACGGCTCGATCGCGACGTCTTCCCGGAAAGTTCCGCAGTCCCCGCGCTCGAAGGCGTGATCCGCGTCTGAAAGCAGGGCGGTTCTGCCGCCCCTTTCTTGCCGCAGACCGCGCCGATATAAGCATCTCCTCTTGGAGGGGATTTCGGGTTTCCATGCGTTTTCGTGTTCTCGCGCTCGCGGCGGCTCTGGCCGCGCCCATTCTCTTCGCCGCGCCCGCTCATGCGGTCGGCAGCCTGTTCGTGGTGCGCGGCGTGCAGGTCGAGGCGACCGCCGAAAGCGGCCCCAAGGCCTGCGAGGCGGCCTACACGCAGGGCCATAGTGCCGCTTGGCCGCGCCTGATCCAGCGCATCGTGCCGCAGGACGATTGGGACAAGGTGCCCGAGCCGGCAGCGGAGGACCTTGAGGCCTTTGTGTCCGGCTACGAGGTTTCCGGCGAAAAGCGCTCGACGTCGAAATGCATCGCGTCGATGACCTATCTGTTCAAGGCCGATCTGGTGAAGAAATATCTTCGCGAGAAGGGCATCGCCTATGCCGACCGCCGCGGCCCGCCGACGCTGGCGATCCCCCTCTACGAAACGGCCGAGGGCACCCGGCTGTGGGGCGACGACAATCTGTGGCTCGCAGCCTTTCGGGCCGTGAAGCTCGAGAACGAACTGATCCCCGTCGAAGCGCCCTATGGCGATGACGGCGACAAGGCGGCAATTCCGCCGGGCGCGTCTCTCGGCGTCGATTGGGTCACCTACAAGACCATCGCCGACAAATACGGCATGAAGGCCGTGCTGGTGGCGCGCGCCCGCTATGCCGCCGGCAAGGTCGACGTGACGGCTCAGCTGGTCAGCGAGGCGGGGTCGCAGGACTACGCCGTGTCGGGCTCCGGCGACGACGAACGGGCGGCTCTGGCCGATGCCGTGCGCAAGCTCGGCGCGGCCATGAACGAAGCCTGGAAGGAAGGCGCGGCGATCGACAATTCGATCTCGGCGCGCATCTCGGTCTGGGCGCCGTATTCTTCGCTCGCCCAGCGCCGTTCGATCGAGGAGCGCTTGCGCAAGATCCAGAACATTCTGGAAGTGGAGATCACCCGCGTCACCGTGACCGGCATGGCGGTCGGCCTGCGCTATCGCGGCCGCAACGATCAGTTCGAGCAGGCGCTCAGGCAGGCCAATTTCGGCATCTACGCCAGCTCGTCGTCCGAGGCGGGCCGCGTGCTGACCGACTACCAGTCCGGTCAGCCCATGGCGCTGGGCGGCGCGACGCAGGATGATGACGCGGAGCCCTCGCCCACGCCCGCCGTGCCGGAGCAACCCGAAGAGCCGATCGAAGAGCCCCAGGTCATTCGCCCGCAATAGACCAGGGGCTCCATGGCGCTGTCCCTTCCCAATCTCATTTCGGTCATGCGGCTGCTTCTGGTGCCGCTGATCGTCTCGCTGATGCTGGGCAAGGACTACGAACTGGCCTTCGCCGTCTTTCTGGTGGCCGGCATCTCGGACGCCGTCGACGGCTTCATCGCCAAGCGCTTCGATCTGATGACGACGCTGGGCGCCTATCTCGATCCCATCGCCGACAAGGCGCTGCTCGTATCGGTCTATGTGACGCTGGGCGTGCAGGGGCAGATCGCCCAGCTGGTGGTCACGCTCGTGGTCGCGCGCGACATGATGATCGTCGGCGCGGTCATCCTGTCCTGGGTCATCGGCCACCCGCTCAGGATCGCCCCGCTGATGCTCAGCAAGATCAATACGGCCGCCCAGATCACGCTGGCCGCGCTGATGCTGGCGGTGCTCGGCTTTGCGCCGGAGTGGCATACGGTGACGGTCTACGGACAGTGGATCGTCGCGGGCACGACGCTGTTGTCCGGTTTCGCCTATTTCCTCGCCTGGTTCGCGTCGGTGAGCGCGTGGGAACGCGCCGGGCTCAAGCCATGACGGGGCCTCGCCAGCTTGTCCTGCCGCTGCCCAGGCGCGAGCTGCTGGGCCGCGAGGACTTCTACGTCGCCGACAGCAACCGCGCCGCGCTGGAGGCGATCGAAAGCTGGCCGGGCTGGACCGGCGGCATGCTGGCCCTGATCGGCCCTGAGGGCGCGGGCAAGACGCATCTCGCCGGGCTTCACGCGGCGCGCTCCGGGGCGGCGCTGTGGCCGGCCGCCGCCGGGCATCTGATCGTGGAAGACGCCGACCGCGTCGTCGGTGACCGTGCGCGCGAGGAGGCGCTGTTCCACGCCTTCAACCGCGCCGTGGGGCAGGGCGGTTCGATCCTCTTCACCGCGCGCCGGCCGCTGGCGGGCTGGCCGGTCGGGCTGCCGGATCTGCGCACCCGTCTCAATACGGTGGTGGCGGTCGACCTGACCGCGCCGGACGATGCGCTGCTGACGGCGGTTCTGCTCAAGCAGTTCGCCGACCGCCAGATCGACCCGGTGCGCGCCGCCGAGGTCGCGGCCTGGCTGGTGCCCCGCATGGACCGTTCGCTGGCCGCCGCGCGCCGTGTGGTCGAGGCGCTCGACGCCCGTTCTTTGGCCGAAAAACGGCGGATCGACACCCGTCTGGCGGCGGAAATCCTGCAGTCTTCGCTGGATCTGTAGCGTTATTCATCGAACCGTCACGCCTCTCGGGTGGAATGGCGGACTGCGGCGCGGCATTCTGGCGCCCGAACGATTATCGAGGCTCACGTGACGGACGAAGTGATCGAGGAGAAGAAGGCGCCGCGCCCCCGGACGGCCAAGCCGGCCGCCGCCCCGGCGCAGCCCGCGATCGACATGGAGGCGCCGGGCCGCTTCATCAACCGCGAGCTTTCCTGGCTGCAGTTCAACACCCGCGTTCTGGAAGAGGCGCAGAACCGCCGTCACCCTCTGCTCGAGCGGCTGCGCTTCCTCTCCATTTCAGCCGGCAATCTCGACGAGTTCTACATGGTCCGCGTCGCGGGCCTGCACGCCATGGTGGTTCAGGGCGTGACCGAGATCAGCGATGACGGCCTCACGCCGGCCCAGCAGCTCGCCGAGGTGAACGAGGACGCGACCGAGCTGATGGCGCTGCAGCAGCGCGTGTGGCTGGAGCTGCGCGCCGAGCTGGCCGAGAACGACATCGAAGTCTGCGAAGCCGCCAGCCTCACCGGAGAGGACCGGATGTGGCTGGAATGGAAGTTCCTGGAGTCGATCTTCCCGGTCCTCACGCCGCTCGCCATCGATCCGGCGCACCCGTTCCCCTTCATCCCGAATTTCGGCATCGCGCTCGCGCTGCAGCTGCGCCGCCGCAAGGACGGCCTGCAGCGCAAGGCGCTGCTGCCGCTGCCGGCGATGGCCGACCGCTTCATCCGTCTGCCCGACGTGAAGGCCAAGCGCGGCGCCCGCCCGCGCATCCGCTTCGTGATGGTGGAGGATGCGGCGCTGCTGTTCAGCGAAAAGCTGTTCCCCGGCTTCGATGTCGTCGCCAGCGGCACCTTCCGCATCATCCGCGACAGCGACATGGAGATCGAGGAAGAGGCCGAAGATCTGGTGCGCCAGTTCGAAAGCGCGCTCAAGCGCCGCCGCCGCGGCAGCGTGATCCGCCTGAAATGCTCCAGCACCATGCCGCAGGATCTGCGCGACTTCATCGCCGGCGAACTGGGCATGGACGAGCGTGCGACGATGGTGATCGACGGGCTCGTCGGCGTCGTCGATACGCGCCAGCTCATCGTGGACGAGCGGCCCGATCTCAAATTCTCGCCCTACAACGCGCGCTTCCCCGAGCGCATCCGCGATTTCGGCGGCGATTGCTTCGCGGCGATCCGCTCCAAGGATCTGATCGTCCACCACCCGTTCGAGAGCTTCGACGTGGTGGTTCAGTTCCTGCGCCAAGCGGCCAACGATCCCGACGTGGTGGCGATCAAGCAGACGCTCTATCGCACCAGCCACGACAGCCCCATCGTCAAGGCGCTGATCGAGGCGGCCGAGCAGGGCAAGACCGTGACGGCGGTGGTCGAGCTGAAGGCCCGTTTCGACGAGGCCGCCAACATCAAATGGGCGCGCGATCTGGAGCGTGCGGGCGTCCAGGTGGTCTATGGCTTCATCGAGCTGAAGACCCACGCCAAGCTATCGCTCGTCGCCCGCCGCGAAGGCGGCTCGCTGCGCACCTATGTCCATATCGGCACGGGCAATTATCATCCCCAGACCGCGCGCGTTTACACCGACCTCTCGCTCTTCTCGTGCGATCCGGCGCTCGGCCGCGACGCGGGGCAGGTGTTCAACTTCATCACCGGCTATGCCGAGCCCGGCGCGCTGGAGAAGCTGGCCGTCGCGCCGCTGACGCTGAAGAAGCGCCTGCTGCAGCATATCGACGCCGAGATCGCGCACGCCAAGGCGGGCAAGCCCGCCGCGATCTGGGGCAAGATGAACTCGCTGGTCGAACCGACCATCATCGACGCGCTGTATCGCGCCAGCCAGGAGGGCGTGAAGGTCGCGCTCGTGGTGCGCGGCATCTGCTGTCTGCGCCCCGGCGTGCCGGGATTGTCGGAGAACATCACGGTCAAATCGATCGTCGGCCGCTTCCTCGAGCACGGACGCATTGTGTGCTTCGGCGCGGGCTACGGGCTGCCTTCGCCCAAGGCGCTGGTCTACATCTCGTCGGCCGACTGGATGCCGCGAAATCTCGACCGTCGGGTCGAGATTCTGGCGCCCATCGAGAACCCCACCGTCCATCAGCAGATCCTCGACCAGATCATGGTCGCCAACATGAAGGACGAGGCCCAGAGCTGGTTCCTCAGGGCCGACGGCGCCTATGCCCGCGCCCCCAATGCGGAATCGCCCGAAGCCTTCAGCGCGCACCAGTATTTCATGACCAATCCCAGCCTTTCCGGCCGGGGCAAGTCGCTGAAGATCTCGACGCCGCCCAGCGTCCCGATCAGCCGCAAGAAGGCGCATTGAGACCGGCGGCGCCGGGGGCGGATTTCAGCCCCGGCGTCGTTCCGCTATCGAGCGCGGTGTGAATCGGATACGGGCTAGGTCATGCTCGCGGTCATCGACATCGGCTCCAACTCCGTGCGTCTCGTCGTGTTCGAGAACGCGACGCGCAATCCCGTGACGTTGTTCAACGAGAAGGCCATCTGCGCCATCGGGCGCAACATGGTCTCCACCGGCAAGCTCGATACCGCGGGCATGACGATGGCGCTGGCGACGCTGCGCCGTTTCCGCGCAGTGCTCTCGGGCATGGGCGTGAAGGACGTGCATGTGGTCGCCACCGCCGCCGCGCGCGATGCCCGCAACGGGCCGGCCTTCGTGCGCCGCGCGCAGGAGGCCTGCGGACGGCGCGTGCGCGTGCTCACCGGCCCGGAAGAGGCCGAGCTCGCGGCGCTCGGCGTCGTCTGCGGCCTGCCCGACGCCGACGGCCTGGTCGGCGATCTCGGCGGCGGCAGTCTTGAGCTGACGGCCGTCAAGGACGGCAGGCTGGGCAAGGGCGTGACGCTGCCCTTCGGTCCCTTGCGGCTCATCGACGCGGCGCGGGGCCGGCTCGACCGGGCGCGCGGCATGGTCGACGAAGCCCTGATGGCGATGCCGGGCGTCGAGAAGTTCAAGGGCCGCGACCTCTACGCCGTCGGCGGCGTCTGGCGGAACATCGCGCGCCTGCACATGGCCCGCACGGGCTATCCGCTCAACGTGCTGCACGGCTACGAGATGACCCGGGTCGAGGTGCTGCGCATCGCCGAGTTCGTGATGAGCCAGAGCCAGCGCACGCTGGAGCGCATGGCCGGCGTGCCCAAGCGGCGCGCGGAATCGCTGCCCTTCGGCGCGCTGGTGCTCGACCGCGTGATGCGTCTCGCCCAGCTCGACCGCGTGATCGTCTCGGGCTACGGCGTGCGCGAAGGCGTGCTGTTCAAGACGCTGCCTGCCGCCTTGCGCGGCGAAGACCCGTTGCTCGCCGCAGCGGGCGACACCGCCGAGCGCTTCGGCCGCCGCAGCGCCCAGGTCGACGAGATCGAAGCCTTCACCGCGCCGCTCTTCGAAGGCGCGGAAACGCCCGAACTGCTGCGCCAGCGCCGCGCGGCATGCATGCTGTCCGACAGCGCCTGGCGGCAGCATCCCGATTATCGCGCCGAGCTTTCGTTCAACTATCTGCTGCAGGCCCAGATCGCGGGCATTCGCCACCGCGCCCGGTCCTATCTCGCGCTGACGCTCTGGCATCGCTATGGCGGCGATGCGCGCAGCCATGTGATCGCGCCGATCGAGCGCCTCGCGGGTCTGGAAATTGCGCTGCGCGCCGAACGCATGGGGCGCGCGCTGCGCCTCGGCTATGTGCTCGCCGGGTCGGCGAGGGGGCTGGGCACGGACTTCACGCTGAAGCTTGAGCCGCACACGCTGGTGCTCAGCATCGCGCGCCGCCGCGCCGACATCCGCGGCGAGACGGTGGACAAGCGGCTTGAGGAGCTGGCCACCTCGTTCGCGCGCGAGGCGCGGATCGTGGTGCGGCGCTAGCGGTTACCGCGCGACCGGCTCGGCCTTCAGCTTGCCGTTCTCGATCTTTAGCGCCAGCCGGCCGGCCTTCATCTCCAGCGCCGCCGCGCCGAACACGTCGCGCCGCCAGCCCTGCATGGCGGCGACATCCGGGTCGCCATAGGCGGCGATCCGCTCCATGTCGGACGCGTTGGCGATCAGGCGGGGCGCCACGTCGGCCTCGTCGGCCTTCAGCTTCAGCAGGAGCTTCAGCGCATCGACCAGGCTGGGATCGACTTCCGGCAGGCGCTCGCTGCGCTCGATCTGCGGGATGGCGTCGGCGGGCAGCGCCAGCCCGGCCGCGATCGCCTCCAGAATGGCGGCGCCGCTGCGCGACTGGGCGAAGCCGCGCGGGATCGAGCGCAGCCCGTCCAGCTCGGCGACGGTCTTGGGCGCGTTGCTGGCGACATCCAGCAGCGCATCGTCTTTCAGGATGCGCTGGCGGGGCACGTCGCGGGTCTGCGCCTCTCGCTCGCGCCAGGCGGCCAGGGTCTTCAGCACCGCCAGGAATTTCTTGGAGCCCGAACGCACCTTCAGCCGCCGCCAGGCCTCGTCGGGCGCGGTGCCATAGGTCGCCGGATCGGTCAGGATCGCCATCTCCTCCGCGATCCAGCCTTCGCGGCCGCCTTTGGCGATTTTGTCGGCCAGCGCGCGATAGGCCTCGCGCAGATGGGTCACATCGCCCAGCGCATAGACCAGCTGCTTTTCGCTCAGCGGCCGCCGGCTCCAGTCGGTGAAGCGCGACGACTTGTCGACCGCATGGCCGGTCGTCTCGCGGATCAGGTTCTCATAGCTGATGCTCTCGCCCAGCCCACACACCATGCCGGCGACCTGGGTGTCGAACAGGTTCTTCGGCGTCCGGCCCGACAGATGGAAGAAGATTTCGATGTCCTGCCGCGCGGCGTGGAACACTTTCACGATATCCGGCCGGTCGAGCAGGGCGATGAACGGGCCGAGGTCCAGCCCCGGCGCGAGCGGATCGACCAGGTGGCCGCCTTCTTCGTCGGAGCCGGCGAACTGCAGCAGGCAGAGCTTGGGCCAATAGGTCGATTCCCGCATGAACTCGGTGTCGACCGTGACGAATTTCCCCTGAGAAACCCGGTCTACCGCCGCCTTCAGCTCATCGGTCGTTGTGATCAGCTTCATGCGGACGCTCTCGGGTTCAGCGCCGCGGCGGCCGGCCAGGGCCAAGGGGCGCTCATGGGACACAGGAGAGCGCGCTTGACGCTCCGGGGGCGAAGGGCCACAAACCCGCGCCCGCGGCAAGCGATTTGATGGATTTCCCCTGATGCACGCCTACCGAACCCATAATTGCGGCCAGCTCCGTGCGACGAACGCCGGGGAAACCGTGCGTATTTCCGGCTGGGTGCATCGCCGCCGCGATCATGGCGGGCTGGTGTTCCTGGACCTGCGCGACCATTACGGCATGACCCAGTGCGTCATCGAGCCCGACAGCGCCGCCTTTGCGCTGGCCGATTCGGCGCGCTCGGAATGGGTTCTCACCGTCACCGGGCCGGTCGTCCTGCGCCCGAAGGAGACGGTTAACGCCAATCTGCCCACCGGCGAGGTCGAGGTCCGCATCCAGTCGGTCGAGATCCAGTCGCGCGCCGAAGACCTGCCGGTCCAGGTGTTCGGCGACATCGAGTACCCGGAAGAGACCCGTCTCAAATACCGCTTCCTGGATCTGCGCCGCGACAAGCTGCATCGCAACATCATGCTGCGCAGCCGCGTGATCGCCAGCCTGCGCCGCCGCATGATCGATCAGGGCTTCACCGAGTTCCAGACGCCGATCCTCACCGCTTCGTCGCCCGAGGGCGCGCGCGACTTCCTGGTCCCTGCGCGCAACCACCCCGGCAAGTTCTATGCGCTCCCCCAGGCGCCGCAGCAGTTCAAGCAGCTGCTCATGGTCGCGGGCTTCGACCGCTATTTCCAGATCGCGCCCTGCTTCCGCGACGAGGACGCCCGCGCCGACCGTAGCCCGGGCGAGTTCTATCAGCTCGACTTCGAGATGAGCTTCGTCACGCAGGAAGACGTCTTCGCCGCCATCGAGCCGGTTCTCGCCGGCACGTTCGAGGAGTTCTCCAACGGCAAGTCGGTCACCCCGGCGCCGTTCCCGCGCATCACCTATGCCGATGCGATGCTGAAATACGGCTCCGACAAGCCGGATCTGCGCAACCCCATCATCATCGCCGATGTCAGCGACGAGTTCGCCGACGAGAGCGTCGAGTTCAAGGCGTTCAAGGGCGTTATCGCCAATGGCGGCGTCGTGCGCGCGATCCCCGCGCCGGGCGCCGGGGCCAAACCCCGCAAGTTCTTCGACGACCTCAACGACTGGGCGCGCGCCGAGTTCAAGGCGGCGGGCCTTGGCTATGTGATCCTTGAGGAAGAGGGCGGGGCGCTGTCGGGCAAGGGCCCGATCGCCAAGTTCATTCCCACGCCCATCCTTCAGCGCATCGTCGCCAAGACCGGCGCGAAGGCGGGCGACGCGGTGTTCTTCTCGGCCAACAAGCCGCTGGAAGCCGCCAAGCTGGCGGGCGCCGCACGCACACGCATCGGCAAGGAGCTGGGCCTCGTCGAGGAAGGCGCGTTCAAGTTCTGCTGGGTCATCGACTTCCCGATGTACGAGCTCGACGACGACAAGCAGATCGACTTCTCGCACAACCCCTTCTCGATGCCCAACTTCGATCACGACGCCTTCCTCAAGCTCGACCGCGAGAAGGATCGCGACACGATCCTCGGCATCACCGCCTTCCAGTACGACATCGTCTGCAACGGCATCGAACTGTCGTCGGGCGCGATCCGGAACCACAAGCCCGAGATCATGATCAAGGCGTTCGAGCTCAAGGGCGACGGCCCGGAGGTGGTCGAGGCCCGGTTCGGCGGCATGCTCAACGCCTTCCGCTATGGCGCCCCGCCGCACGGCGGCTCGGCCCCCGGCGTCGATCGCATCGTGATGCTGCTGGCGGACGAGGAAAACCTCCGCGAGGTCACGCTCTTCCCGATGAACCAGAAGGCGGAAGACGTGATGATGGGCGCGCCGTCCACGGTCACGATGAAGCAGCTGCGCGAGCTGAACATCCGCATCGTCGAGCCGCAGAAGCCGTAAGGCTTCGTCAACCATAAGCGCGGATGCTGCCCGGGAAGAGTCCGGGAAGGTCCGCCATGCGTAAATCGACGCTCCTCCTTTGCGCATGCGCCGTTCCGGCCGCAGTCGCCGCCGTCGGTCCGCGGCTTGGCGAGCTGCGCGGCTCGCTCGGTCTTGAAGCCGACTGGACGGCGGATGGCGACGTGATGTCGTCCGGCGCCTCCTCCATCGCCGACCTCAACCTGCTCGGGCCGGACTATGCCGGCGAGCCGGGCGATCTCGACATCCGCGGCGCCTCCTATGACGACGCCTTCGATCCGGCTTATGGCGTGAAGGCGGAGATGTCCTATGGCGTCAGCGACGCGATCGAAGTGTTCGGCTCGGTCGGCTGGTCGCAGGCCAGCGGCCGCGCGGTGGTGATCGGCGACGTGATCCCTTCATCCACGCTGGCCCGGCTGCCGCTGACCGCCACGTTCGACGACATGAGCACGATCTCGCTGGAGGCCGGCGCGCGCTATTATTTCGGCGAGGATTATCTGCGCCCCTTCGTCGGCGCCAGCGTCGGCGCCGATTTCGTCGATCAGGTGAACATCGCCCTGTCGGCGCCCGATGCGGGCATCCTGATCCAGGACCTGAAATTCATTCAGTCCTCCACCGTCTTCACCGCCGGCGCAGAGGCCGGCGTCGCGTTCGGCGACGGCGTCAACGTGTCGGGCATGCTCTCGGTCGGCGTCAGATACGTATCCGCGCTCGACGGCGATGCGACCGATCTCGACAGCTACGGCATCGGCGCGGTGACGAAGGGCGACAGCCGCATCGTCGTGCCGGTCAAGGGCAGCCTCGCGCTGCGCTTCTAGTTCACCGCCCGCACCACGCCCGGCGCGGGCGGCTCGGCAGCGCGTTTGTTCAGTCCGAACACCTGATGGAGGAAGGCGATGACCTTCATCGACACGCCCTCGCCATGGGCCGGAACGCCATAGCACTCGCCGTCCAGATCCGCCGTCACCACCGCGTCGCCGCACCCGCCCAGTTCGAACACCGGCACGAAGCGCTCCTGGCCCGGCCCGCCGATCAGCACATTGGCGTCCGCGCCGCCTTCGCGCACATAGGCGCCCAGATAGAACAGGATCGAATCCGGCGAACGCAGCGACGCCGTCATGTCGACCTCGGCCGTGCTGCTCGACTGGCCCTCGACGCGGACCGATGAATTGCCGAGGCCCGCGAGCTTCAGCCCCGGCACCCACGACCAGGTCGTGATGACATACTCGTTGCCCTTGCGCTCCACCGTCGCCGATGCGGCCTGCAGCCTGGCGATATCGGCGGCGTTCAGCTCGAACGCGGCGGAGGCCGGAATGCGGATCTGCTGCGGCGCATAGGTGCCGTCGATGGTCAGATCCAGCACGATCAGCCGCAGCACCAGATCGTGAAACGGATCGAACAGGTCGGGGCTGCGCGGATCGTTGATGAAGGTCATCCGGCCGTGCCAGGGGTGGGGCGGGGCGCTGCGCCGCGTGGTGTCGGCGATGCGGCTGCACGCGAGGCCGCCCCGTCCGGCGGCGCACACCGCGTTGCTTTCCGCGACGACGCGGGCATAGAACGCCTCGCTGATCTCCAGCTTCTCCAGCGTCAGCGACAGCAGCAGATCGCGCGGCCAGCCATTGTCGAGATAGTAGCGCAGCAGGCCCACCTGCACCGGCCGCATCACACCATTGTAGAAATCGACATCGTCCAGCGGCGCGCTCGACAGCGAGACATACTGGTTAGGCCCGAGGTTCAGCGCGCTGGAATAGTATTTTCCGGCGTCGGCGCCGAACGGCACGTTCAGCGAAACGCCGGCATCGTTGGAGAAGCTCTCCGACACGCCGCTGAACTGGCTATAGACGACCGGCCGGTCCTTGGCGGCGCGCACGATATTGAGCAGCGCGATCTGATCGGCCGCCAGCGCGATGGCGCGGTTATGCTCCACCGCGCGGCCGGCGAAATCCTCGCCCGACATGCACCCCGTCAGCCCCAGCGCCAGCAGCGCCGCGGCAAGCTTTGACCCAGCCATCCAAAGTCCCCCTCAGGGCATGGAGGCTAGGCGCTTTGTCCGGGCAAGTCAGCGCGGCGTGGGGCCGCAAGGTTGAAGACAAGCGCGCCCGCCACCAGCGCAGCGCCCGCAAGCGCCGGTACCGGCTCGCCGGCCCAGAGCAGCGCGATACCGCCGGTGCAGGCCGCCAGGCGGGTCAGGGACGAGGCGGGGCGGCGGCCCTGTCCGGTCAGGGTCAGGGTCAGCCCCGTCAGCGAAAGCGCGGCCGCCATCGAGGCCAGCCCAATGGGGCCGGCATCGCTCCAGTCGTCGGCCAGACGGCCCGTCTCGTTCAGGCCCAGCAGCCCGAATCCCAGCGGCGTCAGGCAGAACATGATCGGCACGAGAAAGGCCGGCAGCGTGTATTTCCACGCCTGCAGCATGGTGCGGAAGGGCGGCGCGCCGACGATGGCCGATGCTGCGAAGGGCGCCAGCGCCGTCGGCGGCGACACATCCGCCAGCACCGCATAGTAGAACAGGAACATATGCGCCGCAGGTTCCGGCACGCCCACCGCGATCAGGGCGGGCGCCAGCATGACGGCGGCGATGATGTAGCTCGCGGTCACAGGCACCGCCGCGCCGAGTATCCACATCGCGAGGGCGGCCAGCAGGATCACCACCAGTCGGTCGCTGCCGCCGATCGCGACGATCTCGCCCGACAGCGTCAGGCCCAGGCCGGTCAGGTTCACCACCGAGACGATGATGCCGGCGCAGGCGCAGGTCGCGGCGATCCCCAGCACCGAGCGCGCGCCGTGGCCCAGCGCATCCACCATCCGCAGCGA
>JAKOQZ010000098.1 GCA_029778105.1 Pseudomonadota bacterium
CTGGCCGCGTGCGGCGAGGCGGGCCCCGCCAGGATCGACGGCTCGACGAAAGAAGCGGCCGAGGCCTCCATCGCCGCCATCGGCGCCGCGCTCGATCCGGCGAAGAAGGCCGAGTTCGACATCGCCATCGAGATGGGCTGGCCGATGAGCGAACTGGCGGGCAAGACGGCGGATGAGGTCATCGCGCTCGCCCGCGCCCGCCAGATCCGCACGCTGAAGGAAGACACCATTCCGGCGCTGCAGGCGGCGATCCCGGCGGCGGAGGCGGACGTCGAGACCGCAGCGGCGGCCGCGAAGAACGCCAAGCGCTTCCTCAACGCCATCGCGCTGCTCAACCCGCAGCTGGTGTGGCGCGACGGCGCCGCGGGCGAAGCTTCGCCCCTGCTGTCCTTCAACATGAAGAACGACACCTCCGAAGCCATCCAGGAAATCGTCTTCAACGCCACCGTCGGCCCGCGAGGCGGCGGCAAGCCCTGGATCGACCAGCGCTTCACGTTCAAGTTCGCCGAAGCGGTCACGGCGGGCGAGACCAAGTTCGTCTTCGTGACGCCCGACCTCACGGAGCCGGGCAATGTGGATGCGCTGAACTCACGCGACGCCGCGCCGGGCGACATGGCCTTCGGCATCGACTTCGTGCGCGTCGCCGATCTCAACGGCCGCACGATCATGGACGACGAGGGCGAAGCCAAGGCCGGCGCGGCGTTGCAGGAGGCGAAAGACAAGCTCGCCGCCGCCGAGGCCGAACTGAAGCGGCTGGAGGCGGGCGGCGCGATCGCCGCGCCATGACGCCGTTCCGCATCGAAATTCCCGAAGCCGACTGGCGCGACCTGCGCCACCGGCTCTCCCATGTACGTCTGCCTGTCGAAAACGAGGGCAACGCGGCGTGGGAGTACGGCACCACCCTCGCCTTTATGCAGCGCCTGCTGCCCTATTGGCGCGACAAATATGACTGGCGCGCAGCGGAGGCCGGGCTCAATCGCTTTCCGCAGTTTCTCGCCGACATCAAAGGTCCGGACGGCACGGTCCACGACATCCATTTCATCTACGAAAAGGGATCGGGCGCCCGTCCGCGCCCGCTCGTCCTCACCCATGGCTGGCCGTCGACGTTCCGCGAGTTTCTCGACGTGGTCGAGCCGCTGGCCCATCCCGAGCGCTTTGGCGGAGACGCGGCCGACGCGTTCGACGTCATCGTCCCGTCGCTGCCGGGCTTCGGCTTTTCCTCAAAGCCGGCGCGCCCCATCGGCCCGGCCTATATGGCCGAGCTCTGGCACAGCCTCATGTCGGACGTGCTGGGCTACGCCACCTATTTCGCGCAAGCCGGCGACTGGGGCTCGTTCGTCACCTCGCGCCTCGCGCTCCAGCATCCCGAGGCGGTGGAGGCCATTCACCTCACCATGCTGCCGCTGCGCCCCGATCTGAAGCACGCCTCGCAGCCGCCGGTGAGCGATGAGGAAGCGGCGTGGATCAAACGCATGAACGCCTGGTGGAAGGTCGAGGAAGGCTATCGCGCCATCCAGTCCACCCGCCCCATGGCGCTCGCCTTCGGCCTGGCGGATTCGCCGGCCGGTCTCGCCGGCTGGCTGGCCGACAAATACAACCGGCTCGGCGACACGCAGAAGGGCCATCCCTATGAGGGGATGGAGGCGCGCTTTCCGCACGACCTCTTCTGCACCCAGCTGTCGATCTACTGGTTCACCAACACGATCAATTCCGCCAACACGCTCTACAAGGCAGGCCCGGCCGAGGGGTCGGCGCGGCTGAAGCCCGGCGAGCGCGTCAGCGTGCCCACCGGCTATGCCGAATACCCCATCGACACCTTGCCGGTGACGCCCGAAAGCTGGGCGAAACGGGCCTACAACATCGTCGATTTCCAGGTGATGGATCGCGGCGGCCATTTCGCGGCGATGGAGGAGCCGGAGCTCTTTACCACAAACGTGCAAGGCTATTTCCGCCGCTTCCGTCAAGCGTGATATTTGTTGCGATGCGGTAGACATTCGTCAGCACGGGGGTAATTTCCCGGCCTTGGCCGTGGGGATACGGCTTCAGACGAGTCCATCTTGACCGAGACCCAGAACGCGACCAGCGGCGCGCTGCCGACCGAGCCGCATCACCACAAGAGTTCCTTCCTTGCGCTGACCATCGCTTCGGTCGGCGTCGTCTACGGGGATATCGGAACCAGCCCGATCTATGCGTTTCGCGAGGCGCTGCGCCCCGTCATGGAAGACGGGATACTGACGCGCGCCGAGGTCATCGGCCTCGTCTCGCTGATCTTCTGGTCGCTGACGATCGTCGTGACCATCAAGTACATCATCTTCGTGCTGCGGGCCGACAATAACGGCGAAGGCGGCACGCTCTCGCTGATGGCGCTCGCGCAGAAGGCGCTGGGCAGGCGAACGCTGGCGCTGTTCGTGCTTGGCATCATGGGCGCGTCGCTGTTCTACGGCGACGCCATCCTCACGCCGGCGATCTCGATCCTCTCCTCGCTCGAAGGCCTCAAGCTCGTCACCTCCGCCTTCGACCCCTACATCATCCCGCTGGCCATCGTGATCATCGGCGTGCTGTTTTCCGTGCAGCGCCACGGCACGGCGCGGGTCGGCATCCTGTTCGGCCCGATCTGCATCGTCTGGTTCACGACGCTCGCGGCGCTCGGCGTCATGCATATTTCGGACGACCCCGACATTCTGTGGGCGCTCAGCCCCCATTCCGCGATCCGCTTTCTGTGGAACCACGGCTGGCTGGCCTTCATCGTGCTGGGCGCCGTCTTCCTTGCGGTCACCGGGGCCGAAGGGCTTTATGCCGACATGGGCCATTTCGGCCGCGGGCCGATCCGCGCCGCGTGGATCTGGCTGGTGTTCCCCGCCCTGATCCTCAACTATTTCGGCCAGGGCGCGATGGTGCTGGCCCACCCCGAAGCGATCGAGAATCCCTTCTTCCTGATGGCGCCGGAAGGCTGGCTGCTGCCGCTGGTGCTGCTCACCACGGTCGCCACCATCATCGCCAGCCAGGCCGTGATCACCGGCGCGTTCTCGCTGACCCAGCAGGCCGTGCAACTCGGCATCCTGCCCCGCATGGCGATCACCCGGACGTCCGAATCGCAGGCCGGACAGATCTACGTTCCTGCCGTGAACACGATGCTGTTCGTCGGCGTCATCCTTCTGGTGCTCGGCTTCCAGTCGTCGGAGAATCTCAGCCACGCCTACGGCATCGCCGTCACCGGCACGATGTGCGTCACCTCGATGCTGTTCTACGTGATCGTGCGCCGCATCTGGAAATTCTCGCGGATCGCGGCCATCGCCACCGTCGCGCCGTTCCTCTTCATCGAGATCTCCTTCCTCAGCGCGAACCTGCTCAAGCTGCTGAACGGCGCCTATGTGCCGCTGCTGCTCGCCGCCGCGCTGATGACCATCATGTGGACCTGGCGTCGCGGCAACCGGATCGTCAAGGACAAGACGCGCCGCGAGTCGATGAAGCTGGAAGAGCTGCTCGAGATGCTGAGGAAAAGCCCCCCGGTGCGTGTGCCCGGCACGGCGATCTTCCTCACCAACGATCCGGAAGTCGCCCCGCCCGCGCTCTTCCACAACCTCAAGCACAACAAGGTGCTGCACGAGCGGCTGATCATGCTCTCGGTCTTCACCTCGTCCTATCCGCGCGTGCCGGAAGAAAGCCGCGCCAAGATCGAGGCGGTCGACGCCGACGTGACGCGGGTGATCCTGAATTTCGGCTATATGGAGACGCCGAACGTGCCGCGCGCCCTCGCCCGGCTGAAGAAGCAGGGCCTCAAGTTCGACATCATGACGACGTCGTTCTTCCTCGGCCGCCGCACCATCGTGCCGGATCGCCGGTCGGGCATGCCTCGCTGGCAGGACAAGCTGTTCATCGCGCTCAACCGCAACGCGACCAACGCGACGGACTTCTTCCAGATCCCGACCGGCCGCGTGGTCGAGCTCGGCGCCCAGATCACGGTCTGAGGCTCAGCGCTTTCGCGCGATCAGGATCTGGTTCACGCCCATCGACAGCGGCGTCAGGGTGGTGCGCGTCAGCACCTGCGCCAGCGCGGGAAGGCCGAAAAACGCGAACTGCACCTTGGCCGGGATCACCGGCAGATAGGGCACGTCCCACAATCCGTCCGCGAAATGGCGGACGACGTCCAGCCCGGCGGCGTCGCACCAGCCGCGCCACACGGCCGGCGGCTGCACGTTGATGTGGGTCAGATCCTTACCGATCGCATCGTTCGCGCGGTCCTTGAAGCGGCGCATCGCATAGTCGGGCTGGGGCGTCGCGAACACGAATACGCCGCCCGGCTTCAGCAGGCGCGACACCTCGCCGATGGCGGCGGCCGGATCGGCCAGGTGTTCGAAGACATGAAGCGAGACCACCGCCGAAAACGCGCCGCTGGCGAACGCGCCAAGCTCCTCGCCGTCCTGCAGCCGCGCCTCGGCGCGCGGCGCGATGCGGCGCGTGCGCTCCACCGCCTCGGGGATCACGTCGATCCCCACCGCCTTGAAGTCGTCCTGCAGCAGGCTCAGCAGATCGCCCTCGCCGCAGCCGATCTCCAGCAGGGCGCCATGGTCCCGCGGGGCATAGCGCCTGACCAGCGCGGCATAATAGCGGCGCGCGAACCAGTACATCGAGAAGCGCCCGCGCCCCCGGTCGGCATAGTTCCACTTGCGGAAATAGCCGTCCTGAAACGCCGCGTGCCGGTCGTCGGGAGAGGCCGGCTCCGGTCCGCTCACGCGGCGAGGCTGCGGCCGATGCGCAGGAATTTCTCCCGGCGCTCGCGCTTGAGGGTTTCGCCGTCCTTGCCGGCCTGCGCCGCCAGCGCCTCCGCGATGGCGTCGCCCACCGCCGCCACCGTCGCGGCCGGATCGCGATGCGCGCCGCCCAGAGGCTCGGGGATGATCCTGTCGATCACCTTCAGGCCAAGCAGGTCCTGCGCCGACACCTTCATGGCGTTGGCGGCGTCGGCGGCCTTTTCGGCCGACCGCCACAGGATCGAGGCGCAGCCTTCCGGCGTGATGACGGAATAAACCGAATTCTCCAGCATCAGCACCGTGTCGGACGAGGCGATGGCGACCGCGCCGCCCGAACCGCCCTCGCCGATGATCACGGCGGTCATCGGCACGGTGAGCGACAGGCAGCGGTCGGTCGAGCGCGCGATGGCCTCCGCCACGCCGCGCTCTTCCGAGACGAGGCCGGGATAGGCGCCGGGCGTGTCGACCAGCGAGATCACCGGCAGGCCGAAGCGGTCGGCCATATCCATGATGCGGATCGCCTTGCGATAGCCTTCGGGCGTCGCCATGCCGAAATTGTGCTTCAGGCGCGACTTGGTGTCGTTGCCCTTCTCGTGGCCGATCACGGCGACGGGGCGGCCGCGGAAGCGGCCGAGCCCCGTGACGATGGCATTGTCGTCGCCGAAGCCGCGATCGCCGGCCAGCGGCGTGAATTCCTCGATGAAGCCGCGCACGTAATCGACGAAATGCGGCCGGTCGCCGTGCCGGGCGACCTGGGTCTTCTGCCAGGCGGTCAGCTTGGCATAGGTCTCCTTGAGAAGCTGGGAGGCGCGCGCCTCCAGCTTCGCCGCCTCGTCCGACACGTTCATGCCGGGCGTCGCTTCCGCCAGTTTCCTCAGCTCGGCGACCTTGGTCTCCAGCTCGGCGATCGGCTTCTCGAAGTCGAGATATGTGCTCATAAGCCGTGAAATGGGGCGAGGCCGCCCCCCAAGTCAATTGCGTGCCCGCGCACGGCGTTAACGATTTTCGCCGTCACAAATCGCCCCCCAGGCCGTCTTTCCGGGCAGAGGAGCGAAACACATGGCGATCTGGCGCGGTCTGGCGGCGATTCTGGCGGCATTTCACGGGCTGAACGGCCTGAGGATGATTTTCGATCCCGCCGGCTGGTACGCCAGCGTGCCGGGCATCGAACATACCGGCCCGCTCAACACCCATTTCGTGCCGGATATCGGCTTCGCCTTCCTCACATCGGCGCTGGGCTTCGCCGTCTGGGCCGCCCGCCCCCGCGCCGCCGCCTGGGCGGTCATGGGCGCTGCATGGCCCGCCCTGCACGGCATCTTTCACCTGATCGGGTTCACCCACCACATGCCCGGCGGCCTGCCGCTGGTGACCGAAACCGCCGGCGTCCTGCTGCCCGGCCTCGCCGGTCTCGCCATCGCCGGGGCGGCCCTCAAGCGCGAAAGGAACGCCTGATGTTCGGCTGGCTCTATCACCGTATGCTCGCGCGCATGGAGAAACGCTACGGCTATGACGCGACCTATCTGCACGAGGTGGTCGACGCCGCCCCGGACGGCGCGCGCCGCTTCATGAAGATGCAGATGACCGGCAAGTGGCAGGGCGGCCTGCCGCGCGACGCCTTCCACGCCGCGTCCATCGGCGGCGCGCTGCACGAGGATTGCGGCCCGTGCGTGCAGATCACGACCGATATCGCCCTTGAGGCCGGCATGCCGCCCGGCGCCATCTCGGCGCTTCTCTCAGGCGGCGGCGAAGGCGACGCGAAACTCGCGTTCGACTATGCCCGCGCCTTGCTGGCGGGCGACGGCGCGCTCGACGATCTGCGCGCCAGGGTGGAGGCCCGCTTCGGCAGGAAGGGCCTCATCGCCCTGTCGCTCACCGCGATGACCTCACGCAATTTCCCGGTGCTGAAGCGCGCCATGGGCCATGCCAGGGAATGCCGCCGCGTGAAAGTCGGAACCGAGCAGATCGCCGTCGCCGAAAGCCTGAAGGCCGCATGACGACGCCCGCAGCCGCCTTCGAGGCCGAACGCGCCCGCCTCACCCGCCTCGCCTATCGCATGCTGGGCGAGCGCGGCGCGGCGGAGGACGTGGTGCAGGAAACCTGGCTGCGCTGGGCGAAGACCGACACCACCACCATCAACAATCCCGCCGCCTGGCTCACAAGAGCCGCCTCGCGCCTCGCCATCGATGCACTGCGCAAGGCCAAGGCGCGGCGCGAGGACTATATCGGCCCCTGGCTGCCCGAGCCGGAGGTCGCGCCCTTCGCGGACGAGGACGGCGAGGACGACCGCGCCGAGCGCGTCAGCCTCGGGTTCCTGCATGTGCTGGAGCGCCTGACGCCCGACGAGCGCGCCGCCTTCATCCTGCACGACGCCTTCGACTGCGGGTATGACGAGATCGCGGTCGCGCTGAACAAAACGGAAGTCGCCTGCCGCAAGCTGGTCAGCCGCGCCCGCGAGCGCGTGCGTTCTGGCCGCCCGCGCTTCGAGACCGACCGCGCGCAGCAGCAGCGCGTGCTGACCACCTTCCTCGCCGCCGCACAGACCGGCGACACCGCCGCGATGAAAGCGCTGCTGACCAGCGATGCCGTCGTCTACTCCGACGGCGGCGGCAAGGTGCGCGCCGCGCTGCGCCCGCTGGTCGGCCCGGACGATGCCGTCCACGTCCTTTCCAGCGTCGCGCGCAAATATGCCGGCGTCACCGCCCAGGTCCGCCCGATCAGCGTCAACGGCCAGTATGGCCTGGCGGTCGAACTGGAGGGCGCGCTCAGCACCATCTACACCGCCGACATCGAAGACGGCCGCATCGCGCGGCTGTTCATCCTGCGCAACCCCGACAAGCTGGCGCGCGCAGAGGCGGCGCTTACGCCGTCCGCGCCGCGATGATGTCGGCCTGCTTCACGATCACTTCCGCCTGACGGATCGAGGCGGCGTCGATCAGCACGCCCTTATAGGTCGCGGCGCCTGCGCCCGACGCCTGCGCCTCCGCCATCGCGGCGAGAATGGCGCGGGCCTTCTCAACCTCGGCGGCAGGCGGCGTGAACACCTCGTTCGCCAGCGGCACCTGGTTGGGGTGGATCGCCCACTTGCCCTCGCACCCCAGGATCGCCGTGCGGTTCGCCTGGGCGCGGAAGCCTTCCGGATCGTTATAATCGCCGAACGGCCCGTCGATCGGCGTGATGCCGCGGGCGCGCGCCGCCGCCACCATGCGGATCAGCGGATAGTGCCAGAGGTCATTCCAGTGACGCTGCCGCTCGCCGGCCGCATCCTTGTCGGTCAGCATCACATAGTCCGCATTGCCGCCGCCGATATTCGTCGTGCGCATCCCGGCGGAGGCGGCATAGTCGGCCGAGCCGAAATGCACGCTCTCCAGCCGCTTCGAGGCGCCGCAGATTTCGTCAATATTGGTCATGCCCAGCGCCGTCTCGAGGATCACCTCAAGCTTGATGCGCTTCTTGCGGCCGACCGCCTTTGAGGCCTGCGTGATCAGCATGTCGACGGCATAGAGATCGGCCGCGACGCCGACCTTGGGGATCATGATCGCGTCCAGCCGCTCGCCGCCCAGCTCCACCAGATCGATGATGTCGCGATAGGCCAGATGGGTGTCGAGCCCGTTCACGCGGACGGTCACGATCTTGTCGCCGAAATCCACCTCGTTGAGGGCGCGGACCACATTGGTGCGCGCCTGCACCTTGTCGGCGGGGGCGACGGCGTCTTCCAGATCCAGGCACACCACGTCGGCGGGGCCCTTGGCCGCCTTCTCGAAGAACTTCACCTGGCTGCCCGGCAGGAACAGCTTGGAGCGGTAAAGCGGCGCGCTGGCGCGTTCGACAGTGGTGAAGCTCATCGGGGGCCTCCGTGATTTTGCGTTGCAGCAATACGCGCTGAGGCGGGAAGGGCGCAAGTTTGCCCTCACGTCAGCGATGGACGCGGGCCCTCCCCTGCGGTTCTCTCTCGCCCGATAAAAATCACGTCAGGGCAGGAGCACTTCCAATGATCGACTTCGCAGGCCGCATCGCGGTCGTCACCGGCGGCGGCACCGGCATGGGCCGCGAGCTGGTGCGCCAGCTGACCGCCGAAGGCTGCACCGTCGCCATGTGCGACGTGAACGCCGCCACCATGGCCGAAACCAAACGTCTCGCCGAAGCCGCCGGCCTGCCCCAGGGCACGCGCATCACCACCCATATCTGCGACATCGGCAGGGAAGAGGAGATCCAGCGTTTTCAGCGGGAGGTCGCCGATCAGCTCAAGACCGACCGCATCCACTTCCTCTTCAACAATGCCGGCATCGGCGGCGGCGGCAGCTTCGTGACCGCCGAGCGCGCCGAATGGGAGCGCACCTTCAACATCTGCTGGGGCGGCGTCTACTGGACCACCCGCGCCTTCCTGCCGATGCTGCTGAAGGCCGACCGCGCCCACATCACCAACACCTCGTCCGTCAACGGCTTCTGGGCCAGCCTTGGCCCCGCCACGCCGCACACCGCCTATAGCGCCGCCAAGTTCGCGGTGAAGGGCTTCACCGAGGCGCTGATCACCGATCTCAGGCTCAACGCGCCGCACGTCACCTGTTCGGTCGTCATGCCCGGCCATATCGGCACCGCCATCGCCATGAACACGCGCAGCGTTCTGAAAGACGGCGCGAACGATGTCACGCCCGCGGAACTCGCCGCCGCCCGCGCCCGCATGAAGGCGCAGGGCATCGACCCCGCGCCTTTCTCCGACGACCAGATCGCCGCGCTGATCGCCGATATGGGCCGCAGATTCCAGGACGACGCCCCGATGACCGCCGCAGCCGCCGCCACCGTCATCCTCGACGGCGTGAAGTCGGGCCGCTGGCGCATCCTCGTCGGCGAAGATGCGAAGCTTCTGGACGAAGCCGTGCGCGCCGCGCCGGAAACCGCCTACGACGCCGACTTCCGCAATCCGTTCGGCTTCACCCAGCAGCGCAGCTGAAGCGATCACATTTTTCTGTGACCCACGGCACAGCCGCGATCTCGCGCGGCGTGGTTCAAGCCGCGCCGACAAGGGAGCGTGAGATGTTCGCGAGGATGACAGGCGCGGTCGCGGCGGCGGCCATGATGCTCGCCGGGGTTGCGGCCGCCGGGGAAACGGCCGAGCCCGGCTATGTGAGGGGCACCGTCAGAACCGCTGCCGGCGCGCCCATTCCTGGCGCGCTCATCTTCATCGACGGCGTGCTCGACCAGAACTTCCAGTTCACGACAAAGGAAGACGGAGCCTTCAATATCCGCCTCCAGCCCGGCGCCTATGTCGCGCAGGCGACGCTCAGCTACAAATGGGAAGGTCAGACCTACAAGTTCGACCTGAGGCCGGATTCGACCGACACGTTCGACGACTCCACCGGCGCGGTGCGCAACTTCACCTGGGCGCTCACCGGCGAGAAGCCGCAGCCGCAGATGGGCTCCTATGGCGGCTTTGTCTATGTCGATATCGGCACCGACAATTTCTATCTGGAAGATCAGGACAACATCACCTGGACGCTTGAGCCTGTGGGCACGCTGATCGACGGCAGCCAGGGCGAAGCCATCGTGCGCAAGGGCGGCGCGCCGCGCACGGCCGAATACGGCAAGATCCTCGACGTCCCCGTCGGGCGCTACAAGATCTCCGGCGTCTATGCCCCGCCCGGCATGAAGCCGCAGGTCCTCAAATTCCGCAACAGCTGGGCCCGCAACAAGGCGGGCTATGCCGAGCAGGCCGAAATCCTGCTCGTCGCGGAGGGCAATTTCTGCAACCTCTGCGCCAGCGTCGAGATCGAAAGCCCCACACAGCCCGAACCCCAGTAAGGCTCAGCCCCGCGCCAGCGGGTGCGCCTGCTCCACCGTGTCGCGCAGGCGGTCTTCGACGACGTGGGTGTAGATCTGCGTCGTCGCGATGTCGGCATGTCCCAGCATCGCCTGCAGCGAGCGCAGATCGGCGCCCCGGTTCAGCAGATGCGTCGCAAAGCCGTGGCGCAGCGTGTGCGGCGACAGACGCGCCGGGTCCAGGCCCGCC
>JAKOQZ010000099.1 GCA_029778105.1 Pseudomonadota bacterium
CTTGGCGTCGGCGACGCTGTCGTTCACGTCCTTCAGCATCACGTATTCGAAGGTGATGCGTCGGGCGTTGGAGGCGCCGGGATAGGCGCGGCAGGCGGCCAGCAGCTCGTCGATCTTGTACTTCCTGTTGAGCGGAACGATGACGTCGCGCACTTCATCGCGCGGCGAATGCAGCGAGATGGCGAGCATCGAGCCGATCTCGGCTCCGGCGCGCTCGATCATCGGGACGACGCCGGCGGTGGAGAGCATGATGCGCCGCTTGGAGAGGGTGAGGCCCTCGCCGTCGGACATGATCTCGATCGCTTCCTTGACGTTGTCGAAATTATAAAGCGGCTCGCCCATGCCCATCATCACCACATTGGTGACCTTGCGCAGTTCGGTGGGCTTGCCGGCGGGATAATCGCCCAGCGCATCGCGGGCGACGAGCACCTGGGCGATGATCTCCTCGGGCGTGAGGTTGCGCACCAGTTTCTGCGTGCCGGTGTGGCAGAAGCGGCAGGTGAGGGTGCAGCCGACCTGGGAGGAGACGCAGAGCGTGCCGCGGTTCTCTTCCGGGATATAGACCGCCTCGATCTCGATGCCGGGGCCGAAGCGCAGCAGCCATTTGCGCGTGCCGTCTTCGGAGATCTGCTGGGTGACGATCTCAGGTCGCGCCAGCGTGAACTTTTCAGCCAGCACCGCGCGCAGCGCCTTGGAGACGCTCGTCATCTCGTCGAACGTCGTCGCGCCGCGCTGATAGATCCAGTGCCAGACCTGACCGGCGCGCATGCGCGCCATCTTGGTCTCGACGCCCGCCGCGATCAGTTCGGCGGCGAGCTTTTCACGGGTGAGGCCGATAAGGCTCTTCAGGGACATTCCTGGTTGATCCGGTCGAGCGCGCCCGAGGCGCCCGACAGTGAGTAGGTATCGGTCGTGTTGGTGCCGCGCTTGGACGTGCCCTTGATGGTCATGTTCGAGCCGCTGCGCATGGCGGCGATCAGCTTCTGCTCGGTCGCGCCGTCGGCGATCCAGGCGGCGCCGTCGGAGCCGGCATTGACCGTGACGAAGGAGAAGGACGCGCCGCCCACGGTGGCGGTGGCTTTCGATCCGTCCTTGAAGGGGTAGCCGGCGACGATCGACGGCTCGCCCTTGACCTGACGGTCGGGGAAATTGGAGACGATGAAGAAAATCGGGTCGCGCTTGACGTTCCCCGGCTCGGACTTCTTGGGCTGCGAGAGGGCGTAGCAGACGGTGGCCCCGCCATCCGTCGATTTGAACGCCTTCCAGTCATTGAATTCGCCGAGCAGCTCGGGCTTGGCGAGGGCGGCGCCACCGAGGCCGAGAGCGGCGCTGATTACGGTGACGCAGGCGATCGTCGAACGCATGGGCGGACCTTATTCTGGGGCGCCGCCGGACCCGCGGCGCTTTGAAGGGGGCAGATTTGGCCTATGCAGGGCTGGCTGACAAGCCGGAAGAGCCGGCCCGGCCGCGGCCCCAGGACGGCCGAAGACGAAGTTTCGTCCCGGACCCGGGCTATTTCATGGCAGCGTGATCGGATTAAAGTCGCGCCATGCAGTCGCCGGACGATCCGGAACAGCCCTTGGGGCCGAGCAACGATCCGGCCGCGGCCCTGCGCCGCCGGATGAGCGCATTGCTGGTCAAAGTGGCGAACGAAGGCGACAAGGCCGCGTTTGGCGAGATCTTCGATCATTTTGCGCCGCGCGTGAAAGCGTATCTGATGCGGCTCGGCGCCCCGGGGCCCCAGGCCGAAGACCTGGCGCAGGACGTCATGGTCACGGTGTGGCGCAAGGCGGCGCTGTTCGACGCGCGCCAGGCCTCGGCCTCGACATGGATCTTCACGATTGCGCGAAACCGCCGGATCGATTCCATCCGGCGGGCGCGGCGGCCCGAGATCGACCCCAACGATCCGCTGTTCGTTCCCGACCCGGAGCCGCAGGCCGACGCCCTGCTGGTGAGCGCCGAGCGTGAGGATCGCCTGCGCGCCGCCATGGCCAAGCTGACGGCGGACCAGCGCGATCTGCTGGCGCGGGCTTTCTATGACGGCAAATCGCACAGCGAGATCGCGGCGGCGACCAATCTGCCGCTCGGGACCGTCAAATCGCGGCTGCGCAATATCTTTGGAAAGCTGCGCGGAATGCTGAGCGAGCTTTAGTCGCCGCGCTTGAGGGGGTGAATGAAAGGCCGCCCGCCGGGGCCGGGATGGCGGAGGACCGGCGTGCCCCATTCGTGTCCGGCCTTGGGACGAAAGGGTTCCCTCGGGCCGCCGGCCGCGACCGGGCGCTCGGCGAAACGGCCGGTGGTGATGAGGCGGTCATACATGACGATGGCGCCTGCGGTCGCGACGTTGAGGCAGAAGGCCGTCGGGATTTTCACGATGTGCGTGCAGAGCGCCTGGACGCGGGGGCTCAGCGAGCCGCGCTCGGAGCCGAAGATATAGGCGGCGCGCGCGGGGTGACGGAAGCTGGGCATGGGGATCGCGTCGTCGGTGAACTCGATCCCGACGAGATCGCAGCCTTTGGGCAGGCGGAAATCCTCGAACCGGTCGAAGGGGTAGTGCGGCACCTGTCCTTCCGACGCGGAGGTGTCGGCATGGCGCACGATGCGGGCCCTGGTTTCGGCCTCGATGGTGAAGGTGAAGGAGGCGCCGAAGGCGTGGGCCGTCCGCATGAGGTTGCCAAGGTTCATGGCCTTGGAAATGCCTTCGGCTCCGATGCCGAAATAGCCGCGCATGGCTTGAGTCCTCTCCGTAATGAGGTGTGAAAGAGCGCGGCCTTGCCCGTGCCGTCAAGGCGGCCTAGAGCGTGCCGCATGGCCGCAAAACCCGATCCCGTTCTTGTCGAACTGACGCGTGGCGCGCTGGTGGAGAGCGTCCATCGCGGCGCTCTGGCCGTGTGCGACGCGCGGGGGCGGGTGAAGCTGAGCCTCGGCGACATCGCGCGTCCGGTCTTTCCGCGCTCGTCCTACAAGATGATGCAGGCTCTGCCGCTGGTGGAGAGCGGCGCGGCCGATGCGTTCAGCGTGACGCCGAAAGAGCTTGCGCTCGCCTGCGCCTCGCATTCGGGCGAGGCGTATCATGTGGCGACGGCGGGCGGCTGGCTGAAGCGGATGGGCCTGAAAGCCGACGCGCTGGCCTGCGGGCCGCATCTGCCGTTCCACGAGAAAACGGCGCACGCGATGATCCGCGCCGGAAAAAAGCCGACCCGCCTGCACAATAACTGTTCGGGCAAGCATTCGGGCTTCCTGTGCTGTGCGCTGCATCTGGGCGCGGACGTGAAGGGGTACGAAAAGCCCGCTCACGCCGTGCAGAAGGCGGCGCGGCAGGCGATCGGCGAGATGTGCGGTCTCGATCCCAAGGCCATGCCGGCGGGAACGGATGGCTGCGCGGCCCCGAATTTCGCCGTGCCGCTGAAGAATCTGGCGACCGGATTTGCCCGTCTGGCCGATCCCCAGAGCCTCAGCCCGACGCGTGCCGCGGCGGTCTACCGGCTGATGGACGCCGTGACGCGCTATCCGCTTTACGAATCCGGCAGCGGCCGGTTCGACGCCGTGACCATGGCGGACGCCTTGCCCGGCACGATGACCAAGGTGGGCGCGGAAGGCGTGGTGGCGGCGGCGATCCCGGATCTGGGCCTTGGCATCGCGCTGAAGATCGAGGACGGCGCGGCGCGGGCCGCCGAGACCGCGATGGCGAGCGTTCTGGTCAAGCTGGGCGCGCTGAAATCCTCGTCCAAGGCGGCGCACGCGTTCATCGACGCGCCCATCCTGAACTGGCGCGGCGATGTGTGCGGCGTGAAGCGGGGCGGCGCGGCGCTGAAGGCGCTCTAGTCAGCCTTGGGCTTGGTCTTGTCGTCCTTGGGGATGAACGTGACCTTGCGGGCGAAGCAGGTCTCGGTCCTCTCGCCGATGCCCTTGAAGACGATCTTGTCGCCGGGCGTGAAGCAGGACGTCGCCGAGACGGCGGCGACGGTGATGGCGTCTTCGATGCCGATGCAGGCTCCCGCGAACTCAACGAGGTAATCCCGGGCGCCGACCGACAGCACGACGCTGTCGCGGGTGGCCTTGGAGAAGCCGTTGACCTGGCTGGACATCAAGCAGCGTTCGTCTTCGGCCGCAGAGGCGGGCGCCGTGAGAGCGGCTGTGAGCAAGGCGGCTGAAAGGCAGGCGGTGGCGATTTTCATGGCGTGCGATCCTGTTCCAATCCCCCGCCGGCCATTCTAGCGCACATCCCGCAGGGCGTCGATTTCGTCCATTGCAGGGGCCGGGCGCCCGCGCCTAGGGTGCGGCCACCAAAAAATGTCGTAGACAGGAGGAGACCCGCGATGCGCGCCGTGCTGTGCAAGGAATATGGGCCGCCCGAAAGCCTGGTGGTGGAGGAGCTTCCCTCGCCCAAGCCCGGCAAGGGTCAGGTGGTGCTGAGCGTGAAGGCCTGCGGGGTGAATTTCCCCGACGTGCTGATCATCCAGAACAAATATCAGTTCAAGCCGCCTTTGCCGTTTTCGCCGGGCGGCGAAGTCGCCGGCACGGTGAAGGAGCTCGGCGAAGGCGTGACGAATGTGAAGGTCGGCGACCGGGTGATCGGCTCGACCGGCTGGGGCGGCTATGCCGAAGAGGTGGTGGTGGATGCGCCGCGCCTGATCCCGATTCCCGACGAGATGGATTTCACCACCGCTTCGGCCTTCGTGATGACCTATGGCACGTCGCATCACGCGCTGAAGGACCGGGCGCAGATCAAGCCGGGCGAGACGCTGCTGGTTCTGGGTGCGGCGGGGGGCGTGGGCCTCGCGGCGGTGGAGCTGGGCAAGGCGATGGGCGCGAAGGTGATCGCCGCCGCCTCAAGCCAGGACAAGGTGGATGTGTGCCTCGCGCACGGCGCCGATCTGGGGATCGTCTATCCGTCCGGGCCGCTGACCCGCGAGGACCAGAAGAAGTTCGGCGAGCAGCTGAAGCAGGTGTTCGGGGACAAGGGCGTGGACGTGATCTACGACCCCGTGGGCGATGCCTATGCCGAACCGGCGCTACGCTCGATCGCCTGGGAAGGGCGCTATCTGGTGGTCGGCTTCGCAGCGGGCGAGATTCCGAAGATCCCGCTCAATCTCGCTCTGCTGAAGGGCTGCCAGATCGTCGGCGTGTTCTGGGGCGCGTTCGTGGCGCGCAACCCCAAGGCGAACCAGGAAAACCTGAAAGAGCTGATGGGCCTTTTCACGAGCGGCAAGATCAAGCCGCATGTCTCGGCGACCTATCCGCTGGAGAAGGCCGCCGATGCGCTGAACGCGATGGCCCACCGGCAGGTGAAGGGAAAGGTCGTGCTGACGACCTGA
>JAKOQZ010000100.1 GCA_029778105.1 Pseudomonadota bacterium
CTCCACCCTCAAGCGCTTCAAGGACGAAGTGCGCGAAGTCCAGCAGGGCTACGAATGCGGCATGGCGTTCGAGAACTACCAGGACATCCGCGAGGGCGACACGATCGAGTGCTTCGACATCGAGGAGGTCGCGCGGACGCTCTAGTCCGCGCGGCGTAACGCCCTGCCCCGTAAGAGACACACCAACGCCGGACCGACGCAGCGTCAGCTGCGCGTGGGCGAGGAAATCCGCCGCACCGTGCATGAGATTCTCATGCGTGCGCACTGGCGCGACCCGTTGCTCGTCGACCAGTCGATCTCGGTGACGGGCGTACGCATCTCGCCCGACCTCTCGGTCGTGACGCTCTTCGTGAAGCCGCTGGCTGCCGAGAACGAGCTTGAGATCGTCGCGGCGCTCAATGCCGCCAAGGGCTATGTGCGCGGCGAGCTCGGCCACGCGCTCAACCACCTGCGCATCGTCCCGCAGCTGCGCTTCGAGATCGACCGCTCGTTCGACGAAGGCGCCCATATCGACGCGCTGCTCCGCAGCCGCGAAGTGGCGCGCGATCTGGCGCCCCACGACGAAGACGACGACGACAAGGACGCCTGATGGCCCGCCGCCCCAAGGGCGACAAGGTCGACGGATGGCTGATCCTCGACAAGCCCGCCGGTCTCACCTCGACCGACTGCGTCACCCGCGCCAAGCGCTTCTTCAACGCCCAGAAGGCCGGGCACGCCGGCACGCTCGATCCCATGGCGACCGGCATCCTCGCCATCGCGTTCGGCGAGGCGACCAAGACCGTGCCCTACGCGATGGACGCCGAAAAGGTCTACCGCTTCACCGCGCGCTGGGGCGAGGCGACGACCACCGACGATGCCGAGGGCCAGGTGATCGCGACCAGCGATGTGCGCCCCACGCCCGACGCCGTGCTTCTGGCCCTGCCGGCCTTTCTGGGCTGGACCGAGCAGACCCCGCCCGCCTTCTCCGCCGTGAAGGTCGACGGCGAGCGGGCCTATGATCTGGCGCGCGAGGGCGAGCAGGTGGAGCTGAAATCCCGCCCCGCCTTCATCCGCCGCCTCGAGATCGTCGAGAGCCGCAGCGTTAACGAAACCGTTTTCGAAATGACCTGCGGAAAGGGCGTCTATGTCCGCGCTTTCGTGCGCGACATCGCGCGCCGGCTCGGCACCCATGCCCATGTCACGGAACTGCGCCGGCTCAGCGTCGGGGCGTTTACCGAGGCACGGGCGATTTCCCTAGCGGCGTTGTCGGAATTGACGTATAGCGACGCCGCAAATTTGCACCTGCACCCCGTCGAGACCGCGCTGGACGACATCCCGGCACTGGCCATCGGCGAGGCGGACGTGGCGAAGATCCGATCGGGTCAAGCCGCTCCGGTGCGCGGAACGGCTTTTTCGACAGCCGAAGCGCTACTTGAGGATGCCGGCGACGAACCGCCGGTGGTCCTCCTGAAGTCTTCGTCGGGAAAGCCCGTGGCGATGGCCGAGCTGAAACTCGGTTCTTTCCACCCGCTGCGCGTGTTCAACCTCTAGATTTTAAGGAGCACCCGATGTCGATTACCGCAGCGCGTAAAGCTGAAGTCATCAAGGACAACGCCCCCAAGGCCGGCGACACCGGCTCGCCGGAAGTCCAGGTCGCGATCCTGTCGGAGCGCATCGCCGCCCTGACCGAGCACTTCAAGACCCACGCCAAGGACAATCATTCCCGCCGCGGCCTCATCAAGATGGTGTCGCGCCGCCGCAGCCTGCTCGACTACCTGAAGGCCAAGGACAAGGACCGCTACGCGGCCCTCATCGCCAAGCTGGGCCTGCGCCGCTGATCCGGCGCAAGCCGGACGACAGACAAGACGACGCGAAACGCCCGGCCGTGTGCGCCCGGGCGTTTCGTTTATCCGCAATCGCGCACGCAATCCGTATGAGCGTCCGGCACGGCCGGCGCTGCTGACACGAAAGAGAAAGATATGTTCGAGATCCACAAGCGCGAAGTGATGTGGGGCGGCCGCAAGCTGACCCTCGAAACGGGCCGCATCGCGCGCCAGGCCGACGGCGCGGTCCTCGCCACCTATGGCGAGACCAGCGTGCTGGCCACCGTCGTTTCGGAAAAGCAGCCCAAGCCCGGCTTCGACTTCTTCCCGCTGACCGTCCACTACCAGGAACGCACCTATGCCGCCGGCAAGATCCCGGGCGGCTTCTTCAAGCGCGAAGGCCGTCCGACCGAGAAGGAAACCCTCGTCTCGCGCCTGATCGACCGCCCGATCCGCCCCCTCTTCGTCGAGGGCTATCAGAACGAAACCCAGGTCATCGCCACCGTTCTCAGCCACGATCTTGAGAACGATCCCGACATCGTCGCGCTCGTCGCCGCGTCGGCCGCGCTGACCCTCTCGGGCGTGCCCTTCATGGGCCCCATCGGCGCCGCGCGCGTCGGCCTGATCGACGGCCAGCTCACGCTGAACCCGGTCATGGAGAAGATGAAGGAGACCAAGCTCGATCTCGTCGTCGCCGGCACCGCCGAAGCCGTGCTGATGGTGGAATCGGAAGCCCAGGAGCTTTCGGAAGACGAGATGCTTTCGGCCGTGATGTTCGGCCACCGCTCGATGCAGCCGGTGATCGACGCGATCATCAGCCTCGCCGAAGCCGCCGCCAAGGCGCCGCGCGACCATGTCGTTGAAGACAAGTCGGCGCTGCTCGCCAAGGTGATCGGCCTCGTCGACGCGGATCTCCGCGCCGCCTACCAGATCCGCAAGAAGGCCGACCGCCAGGCCGCCGTCGGCGCCGCCAAGGCCAAGGTTCTGGCCGAACTCGGCGGTGAGGAAGAGGGCAAGTACAGCGCCGCCGTCCTCTCCAAGATCTTCAAGGCCGCCGAACAGAACATCGTGCGCAACGCCACGATCGACGGCCACCGCATCGACGGCCGCGCGCTCGACGCCGTCCGCCCGATCCTGGCGGAAGTCAGCGTCCTGCCGCGCACGCACGGCTCGGCGCTCTTCACCCGCGGCGAGACGCAGGCCCTCGTGGTCGCGACGCTCGGCACGGGCGACGATGAGCAGATGATCGACGCGCTCGAAGGCCGCTATGACGAGCGCTTCATGCTGCACTACAACGTCCCTCCGTACTCGGTCGGTGAGACGGGCCGCATGGGCGGCGCGGGCCGCCGCGAGATCGGCCACGGCAAGCTGGCGTGGCGCGCGGTTCACCCGATCCTGCCGTCGAAGGAATCCTTCCCCTACACGATCCGTGTGGTGTCCGAGATCACCGAATCCAACGGCTCGTCGTCGATGGCCTCGGTCTGCGGCGCCTCGCTCGCCATGATGGACGCCGGCGTTCCGCTGAAGCGCCCCATCGCCGGCATCGCGATGGGCCTCATTAAGGAAGGCGAGCGCTTCGCCGTGCTCTCCGACATCCTGGGTGACGAAGACCATCTCGGCGACATGGACTTCAAGGTCGCCGGCACGTCGGAAGGCATCACCTCGCTCCAGATGGACATCAAGATCACCGGCATCACCGAGGAGATCATGAAGGTCGCGCTGGCGCAGGCGAAGGGCGGCCGCGCGCATATCCTGGGCGAAATGGCGAAGGCCATCGACGCCGGCCGCTCGGAAGTCGGCCCCAATGCGCCGCGCATCGAGACGATGAAGATCCCCACCGACAAGATCCGCGAAGTGATCGGCTCGGGCGGCAAGGTCATCCGCGAAATCGTGGAGAAGACCGGCGCCAAGATCGACATCGACGACGACGGCACGATCAAGATCGCCTCGCCCAACGCGGACTCCATCAAGGCCGCGCAGAAGTGGATCAAGGGCATCGTCAGCGAGCCGGAAGTCGGCGAGATCTACGAAGGCAAGGTCGTGAAGGTCATGGACTTCGGCGCCTTCGTGAACTTCTTCGGCGCGAAGGACGGCCTCGTCCACATTTCGCAGCTGTCGAAGAAGCGCGTCGCCAAGGTCAACGAAGTGGTCAACGAAGGCGACAAGGTCTTCGTGAAGCTGCTCGGCGTCGACGATCGCGGCAAGGTGCGTCTGTCGATGAAGGTCGTCGATCAGGCGACCGGCGTTGAGATCAAGGAAGAAGAAGCCCCGGCGGAAACGCCCGCCGAAGGCTGATTTCTCTCCTTAGGGGGCGGAAAAGGCGGTCCTTCGGGCCGCCTTTTTCTTTTGTCCCGCTGCGGCAGGACGACACGTTGCGCCCGGCCCGGCCCCGTGAAATGTGGCCGGATCGACGCCGCCACAGGAGCCTTCAGATGCGTTTTCACCTCGCCGCCCTCGGGCTTGCCGCCGCCCTCGCCGGGTCTGCCGCCGCTGCCGACGCTGCGGGCAATTTCTTCATCATGGGCGATCCGGGCGCGATGAGCTGCGAAACGCTGCTGACCAAGACCAGCGATGAAAAAGCCGGCTTTGCGCTCGGCGTGTGGGTCGCCGGTTACGTCACCGCGCTCAACCGGACGACGCCGGACACCTATCATCTGGCCGGCAATATCGAGCTGTCGGGGCTTTTCCAGGCGCTGCTCGACCATTGCACCAAGAACCCGAAGGATCTGGTCGAGACCGCCGTCTACGCCACCGTCGAGAGCCTCTACGACAAGCGGCAGAAGGCGGCGCCCTGAAACCCGTGCGGGCTCGGGCGGTTCGACGCCACCGCCAAACCCTAAGTCTCAGTCCTTGAAGTGTCGCGCCCAGACCGGCGCGACCTTCGGATGGGCTTTCACCGCCTGACGCAGCGCTTCGATGCGCGGCGCATTGGGGGCGCGCCACTCGATGGGGTTTTCCCAGCCCGAGATGTTGGCGACATAGACGTCCAGCGCGGAAATCGTCGCGCCGAAGGCGAACGGGCCGGCCAGATTGCGCCGCGCCAGCTCACGCTCGAACAGCACCCAATACCAGCGGATCTCCGACTTGGCCGAGGCCGCGACGGCCTCCTTGTCGTAATAGTTCGAGGTGTAGCGGCCGGGAAAATCGGTGCGGCCCACCGCCTCGTAGATATTGTTCGAGATGAACATGATCCAGCGCAGCGCCCAGGCGCGCTCCGACGAGCCGATCTCGGGCAGCAGGCCGGCGCTGCGGTGGCGTTCGTCGATGGTCAGCAGCACGGCGGCCGATTCCGTCACCACCGTTCCGTCGGGCAGGATCAGGGTGGGAATCTTGCCCATCGGATTGACCGCCTTGTAGGGGTCTTCCGTCTGCTCAAATTTCTCCAGGTCCACGCCCTTCAGCGTGTAGGGCACATCGAGCATCGCGAAGAGCGCCTCCGGCGTGAAGGAGCCGGAGTCGGGATCGCCGTAAAGCGTGTAGGTCATTCGGCCGTGCGCGTCTGTTTGGAGTCGTTTTCGTCGGGCAGGCCCATCAGCTTGAGGTCCGCCGTCGAAGGCATGCCGACGATGTTGTAGCCGCTGTCGACATAGTGGACTTCGCCGGTCACGCCGCCCGAAAGATCGCTGAGCAGATAGAGGCCGGCATTGCCGACATCCTCCAGCTCGATGTTCTTCTTCATCGGCGCGTTCATGCGGTTCCAGCGGAACATCAATCGCGCATCGCCGATGGCCGAACCGGCCAGCGTGCGCATCGGACCGGCCGAGATGCAGTTCACGCGGATGCCGTCGGGGCCGAGGTCGGCGGCGAGATAGCGCACGCTCGCCTCGAGCGCCGCCTTGGCGACGCCCATGACGTTGTAGTTCGGCACGACGCGCACCGCGCCCATATAGGACAGCGTCACCATCGAGCCGCCCGGCTTCATCAGCGGCGCGGCGCGGCGGGCGATATCGGTGAACGAGAAGCACGAGATGTCCAGCGCCCGTGCGAAATTCCTGCGGCTGGTGTCGAGATAGCGGCCCTTCAGCTCGGTCTTGTCGGCATAGGCGATGCAATGCACGACGAAATCGAGCCCGCCCCACTCGCGCTCCAGCGTCCCGAACAGCGCCTCCAGGCTCTGCTCGTCCTCCACGTCGGCCGGCAGCACCAGTTTCGAGCCCAGCTCGGCGGCCAGCGGCTTCACGCGCTTGCCGAACGCGTCGCCCTGATAGGTGAAGGCCAGCTCCGCCCCCTGGCCCGCGCAGGCCTGCGCGATGCCCCATGCGATGGAGTGGTCGTTCGCGACGCCCATCACAAGGCCGCGCTTGCCCTCCATCAATCCCGACCTCGCCATCCGCGGCCCCCTCAGCCCTGGTGACGCTGGAAAACCAGCGATGCGTTGGTGCCGCCGAACCCGAAGGAATTCGACATGGCGGTGTTGATCTTCGCCCCGTCGATGCGCTGGCGCACGATATTCGCGCCGGCGACGGCGGGGTCGATCTCTTCGATATTGGCGCTCTCGCAGATGAAGCCCGACTGCATCATCAGCAGCGTATAGATCACCTCGTGCACGCCGGCCGCGCCCTGGCTGTGGCCCGACAGCGACTTGGTCGCGCTGATCGGCGGCATGTCGTCGCCGAACACGGCGCGGATCGCCTCGATCTCGGGGATATCGCCCACCGGAGTCGAGGTCGCGTGCGGATTGATGTAGTCGACTTTCTCTTTGACGTTCTGCAGCGCCATCTTCATGCAGCGCACGGCGCCCTCGCCCGACGGGGCGACCATGTCGGCGCCGTCGGCCGTCGCGCCATAGCCGGTCAGCTCGGCGTAGATTTTCGCGCCGCGCGCCTTGGCGTGCTCCAGCTCCTCCAGCACGACGATGCCGCCGCCGCCCGAGATCACGAAGCCGTCGCGGTTCTTGTCATAGGCGCGCGAGGCGCGCTCGGGCGTGTCGTTGTATTTCGACGACATCGCGCCCATGGCGTCGAAGAGGACCGACAGCGTCCAGTCCAGCTCCTCGCCGCCGCCGGCGAACATGATGTCCTGCTTGCCCCACTGGATCATCTCGGCCGCATTGCCGATGCAGTTGGCCGAGGTCGAGCAGGCCGACGAGATCGAATAATTGACGCCCTTGGTCTTGAACCAGGTCGACAGGTTCGCCGACACGGTCGACGACATCGCCTTGGGCACCGCGAAGGGGCCGACGCGCTTGGGGCCCTTGCCCGGCTCGCGGGTGATATCGGCGGCGGCGACGATCGCCTTGGTCGAGGGGCCGCCGGAACCGGCGATGAGGCCGGTGCGCTCGTTCGACACCAGTTCGGGCGGCAGGCCCGCATCCTGGATGGCCTGGTTCATCGCGATCCAGGCATAGGCCGCGCCGTCGCCCATGAAGCGCCGGGCCCGGCGGTCCACCGCCTCGTCCAGGTCGATCTTCAGGCTGCCATGCACCTGGCTGCGGAAGCCGTGCGTGACGTAATCGTCGGCGCGGACGATGCCCGAGCGCGCCTCGCGCAGCGAAGCGACCACCTCCTGCGCGTTGTTGCCGAGCGAGGAGACGATCCCCAGGCCGGTGACGGCGACACGTCTCATGGGTCCTCTTGATGACGTCCGTTTCGGTGCGATTGTTCTAGTGCGTCCCAGGCCGGCAAGAAAGATGCGCCGCCGGGCCTCAGTTCTGCGTCAGGCTCAGCAGATTGCCGTCCGGATCGTTGAACCAGCAAACCTTGGCCTTTCCGTCCGGCGCGGTCCACACGCCGTCCTCGTCCTGCCCGATGCCGGGATAGATGATCAGCTCGACGCCCTTCGCCTTCAGCGAAGCCACCGCCGCCTTCATGTCGGGTACGTGCCAGCCGAGCGCCGGGTGCGACCCGGCCGTCCATTCGGGAATTTCGGTGACCCTCAGCGTCGCGCCGCCGGTGTCGAACACGTCGGCGAAGCCGTCATGGCGGATATGCGTCAGGCCCAGCACGTCCTTGTAGAACCGGCGGGCGCGGTCGCTGTCGCGCGTCATGATGAAGGTAGCGGGCCTCGCGGCGCCGAGCATTACGCCGCCGCGCCGGCGGGGCCGCCGGTCGTGAACAGGCCGACCTTCAGATCCTTCACTTCGAAGGCGGTCTTGCCGTCCACTTCGACGCGGCCGTCGCCCACGCCCAGCACCAGCTTGCGCAGGATGACGCGCTTCAGGTCCACCACATAGGTGACGAGCTTGTTCTCCGGCAGCAC
>JAKOQZ010000101.1 GCA_029778105.1 Pseudomonadota bacterium
GTCGATCGTTTCGATGCGCGAGGCCGACAGATCGGCGCGGCTGACGGTCAGGTCACTCGACTGGCTCATGGCGTCTCTCCCTTTTGCGGGAAGCCTCGCCTGCCCGCGCGACATTGCCAAGCCGTCAGAGCGCCGCCGCGCCGAGACGCACCCGCCATGCCGCCGCCTTGTCGCGCAGCATCGCGCGTTGAAGCGTGCCGGTGTTGTCGTCGTCGCTCAGGCGCTCCAACTCGGCATAGAGGAAGGCGTCGCGGCCATGAGCGGCATAGGCAGTCTGCGCCTTGCGGTTCAGGTGGCTGCCCAGCCGGAGCGAGAACCAAAGCCCGTTCTGCTGCGCCTCCAGATTGCGGCTTTCGCCGACCCAGATCTGCCCGTCCGCCGTGCAGGTGAGGCTGAAAATTCCGGCCGGGGCGGGTTTGCGCTCTTTCCAGGCGGCGATGGCGGCCTTGCGATCCTGCGGCTTCATAATTTTATCCGGGTCAAATTGACGGGCGCTTATTACCCGGATAATATTCGCCGTCAAGAGGACGACATGACCGAAACGCTCACTGCCTTCACCGGGCATTCCCGCCTGATCACGGGGTCGCCCGCCGACGTGGCGCTCGCGCTGAAGCGTGTGATCACCGATGCGCCGGTTCTTGTGTTCTCGGATGTGACGGGGCGCGAAACCGATCTGGATGTCAGCGGCAGCGACGACGACATCCGCGCCCGCTATGGCGCGGCGGACGAGCCGCGCGGCCGGGGCCGGCCGAAACTCGGCGTCACGGCGCGCGAGGTGACGCTGCTGCCCCGGCATTGGGACTGGCTGAACGATCAACCCGGCGGCGCGTCGGCGGCGCTGCGGCGGCTGATCGACGCGGCGCGGAAATCGCCCGAGGCGGAAGCGCGGACGCGGCGCGACGTGGCCTATCGCTTCCTCGCGGCGATCGCGGGCGACTACCCGGGCTTCGAAAATGCCGCCCGCGCACTCTATGCCGGAGATCGCGCAGGCTTCGAAGCGCGCCTTGCGCCATGGCCGGCGGACGTCGCCGACCACGCGCTGAAGCTCGCCTACGGTTAGGCTGCGTCGCGCGCGCCGCGCACCAGCTTGCCGGGCAGCGCGCCCGTCGGCTGGCCGCCGCGATACGTCACCTGGCCGTTCACGACCGTCGCGTCATAGCCGTCGGCATACTGCATCAACCGGCGGCCGCCCGACGGCAGGTCGTACTGGATGGTCGGCGCGTGCAGGCGGAGATTGGCATAGTCGATGACGTTGAGGTCGCCCTTGTAGCCCGCCTTCAGCAACCCGCGGTCGGCGAGGCCGACGGTCAGCGCCGTCTCGCGCGTCTGCTTGGCGATCACGTGCTCCAGCTTCATCTTCGGCCCGCGCGTGCGGTCGCGCGTCCAGTGAATGAGGTTCGAGGTCGGGAACGAGCCGTCGCAGATCGTGCCGACATGGGCGCCGCCGTCGGACAGGCCGAACACGGCGTTCGGATCGTTCATCATCTCGAACGAGGGATCGAGCGAGCCGTTCGCGTAGTTGAGGAAGGTGAGATAGAGCGCGCCGGAGCCGTCGCCCGCCGTGATGACGTCGAGCGCGTACTCTTCCGGGCTGATGCCCTTGGCGGCGGCCTTGGCGGCGATGGCTTCGGACGGAAGCGGCTCGTAGTTCGGCGGATCGCCGAGTTCGAACATCGAGCCGAATCCGCGCAGCACCGATTTCACGAACGGGTGGTCGGCATGCGGCTTGTCAGCCAGCAGCTTCGCGCGGAACCAGGGATCGCGCAGCGCGGCGAGACGTTCCTCGAACGGCTTGTCGGCGATCTCCTTATAGGCCGGGTGCGCGATGAACGGGTTGAGCGTCAGGTGCAGGCCGAGCAGCAGCCCGACCGGGCGCCCCGCGACCTGCGCCTTCATCTGCAGGCCGTCCTCGTTCGCCTGCTTCAGCCAGCCGAGCACGTCCTTGTAAAGGCCGGGCGCAAGCGGCGACTGGGCGAGACTGACGGAAAGCGGGCGGCCCGAGGCCTCCACCATGCGGCGCAGGATGTTGAATTCCGCCTCGCCGCCGGGGAAGTCGGTCACGACCTGCAGCACGCCGAGGCCCGCCTGTTTCAGCCCCATCGCGATGCCGACGAGTTCGCGCTCCGCCGCGCCATAGGACGGCGTGTTGTGGCCGTCGGCGGTCTTGTGATTGAGCGTGCGCGAGGTGGAGAAGCCGAGCGCACCATCGCGCATCGCCTCGCGGGCCAGCGCCGCCATCCTGAAAATATCCTGGTCGGTGGCGGCTTCCTGTTTCGCGCCGCGTTCGCCCATCACATAGACGCGCAGCGCGCCGTGCGGCAGCTGGGCCGCGAAATCGATATCGTGCGGAATGGCCTCCAGCGCATTCAGGAAGTCGCCGAAGGATTCCCAGTTCCACTTCAGGCCCTCTTTCAGGACGGGGTGGGGAATGTCCTCCACACCCTCCATCAGGCTGATGAGGCGATCGTGGTCTTCCGTCTTCACCGGCGCGAAGCCGATGCCGCAATTGCCGAAGACGGCGGTGGTGACGCCGTGGATCGACGAGGGCGCGAGGCGGTTATCCCAGGTCGCCTGACCATCGTAATGCGTATGGATATCCACGAAGCCGGGGGTGACCAGCTTTCCCTTGGCGTCAATTTCCTCAGCGCCGGAGCCTGCGATCTTGCCGACTTCGACGACGCGGCCCTTCGCGATCGCAACATCGCCCTCGAATCCGTCGGCGCCGCTGCCGTCGATGATTGTGCCGCCCCGGACGACCAGATCGTACTGGCTCATGGTGTTTCCTCTTGTCTCTTGTCTTGATGGCTTATGGGCGCGAGGCTAGCACAGCAAGAAACACATGAGGAAACGCCGATGAGCCTGCAATCCGTGATGACGAGAATCATCTTCTCGCTGCCCTCCAGAATCATCCAGTCGATGGCCGGGCCGAAGGTGACGGCCGACGGCAAGACGCTGGACCCCCGCATCGCGCTGATGGCCAGCCAGGCGGCCAAAGGGCCGAAAATGAGCACGCTGAGCCCCGAGGTCGCGCGCGCGGGCATGCAGGCGGCGTTCGGCATGATCGACAACAAGCGCCGCGCCGGCGTCGCGGTGAAGGATCTCACGGTTCCCGCGGCCGACGGCACGCCGCTGCCGGCGCGGCTCTACACGCCGGCGGGCGCCAAGGGCACCGAGCCCCTGATCGTCTATTTTCACCAGGGCGGCTGCGTTCTGGGCGGGGTGTGGACCTGCGACAACTGGTGCTCGATCCTCGCCGACGAGGCGAAGGCCGTGGTGCTGAACGTCGATTATCGTCACGCGCCCGAGCACAAATTCCCCGCCAGCGTGGACGACGTGCTCGCCGCCTATGACTGGGCGCGCGAGAATGCGAAATCGCTGGGGGCGGACGGCAAGCGTGTTGCGGTCGGCGGCGACAGTGCGGGCGGCTATCTGTCGGCCGTGATCTGTCAGGCGGCGAAGAAGGCGGGCAAGCCGCAGCCGACGCTGCAGCTTCTCATCTATCCCTGCACCGACTGGACGGCCGAAGGCGGCACGATGGTCAGCATGGCGAACGCCTACCCGCTGACCAAGGACATGATGGACTGGTTCGCGGGCCATTATCTCAACAGCGACGCCGAACGTACCGACTGGCGGGTTTCCCCCGCCCTCCTGCCGGAACATGAGGGGCTTGCGCCGGCGCTGATCTATACCGCCGGGTTCGACCCGCTGACCTCGCAGGGCGCTGCCTATGCCGAGCTGCTGCGCAAGAACGGCGTGCCGGTCACCTATCGCTGCTACGAGACGCTGTCGCACAGCTTCACGGCGTTCTCGGTCGTCGTGCCGGCCGCGAAAAAGGCGCTCCACGAGATCGCGGCCGAGGTGAAGGCGAAACTGGACGCCGCAGCGTGAGGGCGCTGGTCTGCCGCGAGATCAGCGACGACATCGCCAGCGTCAGGATCGAGGATCTGCCCAGCCGGGCGCTCGCGCCCGGCGAGGTGCGCATCGCCATGCGCGCCGCGTCGGTGAACTTCCCCGACATCCTGATGATCCAGGGCAAATACCAGTACAGGCCGCCGCTGCCCTTCGTGCCGGGCATGGAGGGCGCGGGCGAGGTGATCGAGGTCGGCGACGGCGTAACCTCGGTCGCGGTCGGTGACGGCGTGGTTGGCGGATTGCGCACCGGCGGCTTCGCCGAAGAAGCGATCGCGCAGGCGAGCGCGGTGCGCAAGATCCCGAAGGGCATGGATTTCGTCGCCGCGGCCGCCTACCCCGCCGCGTATCTGACCGCCTATGTCGCGTTGAAACGGCGCGGCAACCTGCAGCCGGGCGAGACGTTGCTGGTGCATGGCGCGGCGGGCGGCGTCGGTCTCGCGGCGGTCGATCTCGGGCTTCATTTCGGGGCCAGGGTGATCGCCACCGCCTCAAGCGACGAGAAGCGCAATTTCCTCAGCCTGCGCGGCGCGAACCTCGTGCTGCCCTCCACGGGCTTCCGTGAGGCGGTGAAAGAGTTCACCGGCGGCCTGGGCGCCGACGTGATCTACGATCCCGTCGGCGGCGACGTGTTCGACGAAAGCGTGCGCTGCATCGCCTTCGACGGACGGCTGCTGGTGATCGGCTTCACCTCGGGCCGCATTCCCGAAATCTCGGTGAACATGCCGCTGATCAAGGGGTTCTCTGTGGTCGGCGTGCGCGCCGGCGAGTATGGGCGGCGCTTTCCCGACAGAGGCCGCGACAATCTGGACGCCATCGACGCTCTGGCGGAAGCCGGCGCGATCCGGCCTTATGTCTGCGCAACATTTCCGCTGGATCAGGCGGTGGAGGCCATGCAGATGCTCCAGACCCGCAAAGTGATCGGCAAGGTGGTGGTGACGCCTTGAGCGCCGCGCCGCCTTCGCCGCCGCTCGATCCCCGGCCCTTCGAGCGGTCGTCGGGCATGACGATGCGCCAGCAGGCGCTGTTCTGGGTCGGCGTGCTCGCAGCGATTTTTCTGACGCTCTATCTGCTGAGCCCCGTTCTGCTGCCCTTCGTGCTGGGCATCATCCTCGCCTACCTGCTGAACCCGGTGGTGACGCGGCTGGAGCGCATCCGCGTGCGGCGCACCGTGGGCGCGCTGCTCGTCTCGGGCATCATCATTCTCGTCTTCGCCCTGGCGCTCAGCTTCGTGGTGCCGTTCCTTGCGAACGAGATCGCCAACCTGATCACGAGCCTGCCGGAGATCATCCGCAACCTGCAGAAATTCGCCGCCGAACAGGGAGCGCCGCTGATCGAGCGCATCGGCGGGCCGGACGCCGTGTTCCAGGTGCAGCAGGCGATCGGCGAGATGGTGAATTCGGCCGGGGGGCTGCTGCGCGACATCCTCGCCTCGATCTGGTCAGGCGGCGAGGCGGTGATGAACGCCTTCATGCTCATCATCGTGACGCCGATCATCGCCTTTTACCTGCTGATCGACTGGCCGCGCATGACCCGCACGCTCGATTCCTGGCTGCCGCGCCGGCATGACGACACGCTGCGCCGGCTGTGGCGCGAGATGGACCATTCCATCTCCGGCTTTTTGCGTGGCCAGACCGTGGTGGTCATCCTGCTGGCCGCCTTTTACGCCCTCGCGCTGTCGCTGATCGGCCTTAACTACGCGCTCGTCATCGGCATCGGCGCAGGTCTGCTGTCGTTCGTGCCGCTGGTCGGCGCGGTGACGGGCTTCATGGTTTCGGGCGCCGTCGCCACGGTCCAGTTCTGGCCGGAATGGTGGATCATCGTGCTGACGCTGGGCGTCTTCGTGTTCGGGCAGATCGTGGAAGGCTATGTCATCGCGCCCAAGATCGTGGGCGAGGCGACCGGTGTGCATCCCGTGTGGCTTATGTTCGCCCTGTTCGCGTTCGGCTATCTCTTCGGCTTCGTCGGGCTGCTGCTGGCCGTGCCGCTGGCGGCGATGATCGCGGTGCTCTGCCGCTTCGCCATCGCCCGCTATATGGATTCCTCGCTTTATCTGGAAATGGATCTGCCCAGGGAAGACGATACGGTTCCCTAGGCAGGCACCAGGCCCAGCTTCGCGAACAGCGCGCTGTCGCGGTCTTCGCCCGGATTCGGCGTGGTGAGCAGCTTTTCGCCCCGGAAGATCGACGCGGCCCCTGCCATGAAACAGAGCGCCTGAAGCTCGTCGCTCATCGTCTCGCGGCCCGCTGACAGGCGGACGACCGAGCGCGGCATCGTGATGCGTGCGACGGCGATGGTGCGCACGAATTCCAGGCCGTCGATCTCTTTCACCTCGGCGAGCGCCGTGCCCTTCACCCGCACCAGCCGATTGATGGGCACCGATTCGGGATGGCGCGGCAGCGTGGCCAGCGCCACGATCATGCCGACCCGGTCCTCGCGGCTCTCGCCCATGCCGACGATGCCGCCGGAGCAGACATTTATGCCGGCGGCGCGCACATGCTCCAGCGTTTCCAGACGCTCCTCGAAGGTGCGCGTGGTGATGATCTCGCGGTAGTATTCGGGCGAAGAGTCGAGGTTGTGGTTGTAATAGTCCAGCCCGGCGTCCTTCAGGCGCTGCGCCTGATAGTCTTCGAGCATGCCCAGCGTCATGCAGGTCTGCAGACCCAGCGCCCCGACGCCTTCCACCATCGCGACGATGTCGTCGAGATCGCGGTCCTTGGGGCGCGTCCATGCCGCACCCATGCAGAACCGCGACGCGCCTGCGTCCTTCGCGGCGCGGGCGGCATCCAGAACCGAGTCGAGATCCATGAGCCTGGAGGCTTTCAGCCCCGTGTCCTTCGCGAATTTCTGCGCCTGTGGGCAATAGGCGCAGTCTTCGGCGCAGCCGCCGGTCTTGATGGAGAGCAGCTGCGAAAGCTGCACCTCGTTGGCGGCGTGATAGCGGCGGTGGACGGACTGCGCCTCGAACACCAGATCCATGAAGGGTCGGTCAAAGAGTCCGGCGACCTCTGCGCGAGTCCAGTTGTGACGAACGGGATGGATGTCAGGCGCGTTCATGAAGCCGCTCCGATGCCGGACGAGAAGGGCGCCGTCGGCTTAACGAACCCATGGCGCCGGGGCAACTTGACGCCTACGTCAGACGGCGCGCTTCGCCTTGTCCTTCTCGTTGGTCGATTTGATGAGGCCGCGAATGGCCTCCCAATCGGCATCGGTGAACGAGGACATGCGCGAGAAATTGCCGCCCGTCGCCTGATACTGCGCGCCGTCGATGGCGATGGTCTGTCCGGTGAGGTAGTCGCAGCCATCGGCCATCAGGAAGGTGGCGAGGTTGGTGAGCTCCTCCATCTGCCCCACGCGGCCCCAGGGATTGCCGCTCATGTCGCTATAGGCCTTGTCGCCCTGGCCGGGGTTGAGGCGCGCCGTCATGCCCTCGGTCGGGAAGGCGCCGGGGCAGATGGAATTAATGCGGATGCCGTGCGGCCCCCACTCGACGGCCAGCGACTGGCCCATCACGCCGACCGCCGCCTTCGACATCGCCGAGGGCACGACATAGGGCGAGCCGTTCCACACCCAGGTGGTGAGGATGTTGATGATCGAACCCTTGTGGCCGCCCTCGATCCATTTCTTACCCACGGCATGCGTCATGTAGAACGTGCCGTGGAAGACGATATTGGCGATGGCGTCGAAGCCGCGGGGGGAGAGGTCCTTCGTCCGGCTGATGAAATTGCCCGCCGCGTTGTTGACGAGGCCGGTGAGCGGGCCCGACGCCCATACCTCATCCACCGTGTCCTGAATGGCCTGCGCCACGCGGATATCGCAGGCGATGGGCGTGCACTTCGCACCCGTCGAGCCCTCGATCTCCTTCGCCGTCTCCTGCAGCACGCTTTCGCGGCGGCCGATGATGACCGTTTCGGCGCCGAGCTTCGCGTAAGCCGTCGCCATCTCCTTGCCGAGGCCGGTGCCGCCGCCGGTGATGAGAATCTTTTTGCCTTTGAGCAGGTTGTTCTGAAACACGCTTGTCTCCTCCGATGTTGTTGCGTCGGAGCATGGCGCGGCTAAGCGCGGCGCGCAATCAGGCGAGCATCGCCTCCAGTGTCTCGATGCGGTCGGCATCGCGCGGCGGCTTGTCCCAACGCAGGCGGTTGATGCGCGGGAAGCGCATGGCAACGCCACTCTTGTGGCGGGCGGAACGGGCGAGACCTTCGAAGGCGACCTCGAACACCAGTCCGGTCTCGGACGTATGCGTCACCTCGCGGACCGGACCGAACTTGTTTTCGGTGTTGTTGCGGACAAAGCGGTCGATCTCTTTCAGCTCCTCGTCGGTGAAGCCGAAATAGGCCTTGCCGACGGGCACCAGCTCCGCACCCTTCCAGACGCCAAACGTGTAATCGGAGTAGAAGGACGAGCGCTTGCCGTGGCCGCGCTGGGCATACATCAGCACGGCATCCACCAGATGCGGGTCGCGCTTCCACTTGAACCATTCGCCGCGCACGCGCCCGGGCAGATAGGCGCTGTCCCAGCGTTTCAGCATCAGCCCCTCGACGGCGGGCGATGGCGGGTTCGAGCGTTTCGTTTGAAGGTCGTCCCAGTTCGTCACCGGCACCAGAGGCGAGAGATCGAGCCGGTCGCGTGCCGCCGTGGTCAGCAGGGCTTCCAGTCGCGCACGCCGCTCGCGAAAATTGAGCGGGCGCAAATCGTCCTCGCCCTGATGCAGGATGTCATAGGCGCGGATACCGGCGGGAAAATCGCGCAGCATGGGTTTGGTGACGGTCTTGCGGTTCAGCCGTTGCTGCAGGTCGTTGAAGGTTGCGGGCGCGCCCTCGCGGAAGACGAGCAGCTCGCCATCGAGGGCTACGTCGTCGGGCAACAGGTCCATCACGTCGGGAAATGCTGCGGAGATGTCCTCGCCGGTGCGCGAATAGAGCCGCTTCTCGCCGTGATCGCTGACCGCCTGGACGCGGATGCCGTCCCATTTCCATTCGGCGGCGAAATCGTGCGGGTTCAACTGTGCGAGATCGCGGTCCTCGATGGGATGCGAGAGCATCACCGGGCGGAACGGCGCGCGCGCGATGCCGGAGGGGCGCTCGGCCTTTCCCTCCAGCCATGCAAAGAGATTTTCATATGGCGCCTCCAGCCCGGGCCAGACGAGTTCGATCTCGTCCGGCTCCTGGCCGCCCAGCGCCGCTGTCGCGGTTTTCGCCAGCCGCGCCGAGACGCCGACGCGCAGCGCGCCCGTCATCAGCTTGATGAGCGCCCAGCGGCCGTCGGGATCGAGTGCGTCGAGCCAGGATTCCACGAGACGCGGAATGTCGGCCTTCGACGCCGCGTTCAGCGTCTCGATCACTTCGGAAAGTTCGGGCGCGCGGTTGGCACCGGGCTTCGCCGGCCAGATGAGCGCCACCGTCTCGGCCAGGTCACCGACGTAATCGTAAGAGAGACCGAAGAGCACCGGATCGACCCGCGATTCAGCGAGGCCACGGATGAGCCCCGCCTTGGCATGCTTGAACGAGATGTTCCCGGTGAGCGCCGCCAGCGCCCAACCGCGATCGGGGTCCGGCGTGTCGCGCAGATAGGCCTCGATCAGGCGCAGCTTGCCGTTGCGCTGCGGCTGGTAGGCCAGGCTGTCGAGCAGCGCGGCGAAGCGTTTCACGCGGCCGGCTCCGCAGCCGGCGGCGTTTCGCCTGCGCCTTCCTCGTCATAGCCGACGAGATTGAGCGCCATCGCCGGAATGCCGATGGAGTTGGACCAGTGGACCAGCGCCTCTTCCGCGCCATGGGTGACCCACAGCGCGCCGGGCTTCACCTCCTGCACGGTCTCCGTCAGCTCATCCCAATCCGCGTGATCGGAAATGATGAGCGGCAGTTCGACCAGCCTCTGTCGGGCGCGGGCGCGCACGCGCATCCAGCCGGAGGCAAAACAGGTGACCACATCGCCCAGCCGCCGCGACCAGACATCGTTGAGCGCGGACGGTGGCGCGAGGACGATGGCGCCCTTGAAGACCTCGCGGGTCAGTGGCGTCTTCATCATGTCCATCGCGGGGCGCAGATCCCCCAGCCTGACGCCCAGCGCCTCATAGAGATCGCACAGCTTCTGCATCGCGCCATGGAGATAGATCGGTGCGTCGTATCCCGCCTCGCGCAGATGGGCGATCACGCGCTGCGCCTTGCCGAGCGAGTAGGCGCCGACCAGATGGCAGCGGTCGGGGAAGGTCTTCAGCGAGCGCAGCAGCTTGGCGATTTCTTCCTCTGCCGGCGGGTGGCGGAAGACCGGCAGGCCGAAGGTCGCCTCGCTGATGAAGATGTCGCAGGGCACGACCTCGAACGGGGCGCAGGTCGGATCTTGGCGGCGCTTGTAGTCCCCGGAGACGACAACGCGCTTGCCGCTCACCTCGATCACCGCCTGGGCGCTGCCCAGCACATGACCGGCAGGCACCAGCGTCACGTCAATGCCGTTGATCGTGTTCCGCGCACCATAGGCGGCCGCCTGCCGGTTGGACGTGAACTCCGCCCCGTAACGCGACGCCATGATGGCCAGCGTTTCAGGCGTCGCCAGCACCGCGCCATGCCCGGCCCTTGCGTGGTCGGCATGGCCATGCGTGATGACGGCCCTTGCGACCGGGCGAACCGGGTCCACATAGAAATCGCCCCTGGGGCAATAAAGCCCCGCCGGGGTCGTCCGCAGGATTTGCTCAGCGCGCATGCTGCCTAGATAGTCCCTTGCCTGCCGCATTTTGAGACGATGAGCGCCCCCCTCTTCAACGCCGAAAGTTCCCCCGCGCTCCCGCCCCGCTTTACCGCGTGGTTCGCGGCGCGCGGCTGGGCGCCCCGGGCGCACCAGCTGGAGATGGTGGATGCCGCGCGGCATGGGGAACACGTGCTGCTGACCGCCCCGACCGGCGGCGGGAAGACGCTGGCGGGGTTCCTGCCGAGCCTCCTCTCGCTGGCGGCGCGGGGCGAAAAGCCGGTTCCGGCCGATCCTGCCGCGCCAGGCCCCGGGCATAACGCGCCGCGCATCGAGGCGTGGAAGCCGCACCGCAAGCGGTCGGTCCACACGCTCTATATCTCGCCCCTGAAGGCGCTGGCGGTGGACATCGCCCGAAACCTCGAAACGCCGGTCGCGGAGATGAAGCTGGATATCCGCATCGAGACGCGGACCGGCGACACCTCGGCCCACAAGCGCCAGCGCCAGAAGATCGACCCGCCCGACATATTACTCACCACGCCGGAGCAGCTGGCGCTGCTGCTCGCCAGCCGCGAGGCGGTGAAC
>JAKOQZ010000102.1 GCA_029778105.1 Pseudomonadota bacterium
CCTTGGCGGCGGCATAATTGCCCTGCCCCGGAATCCCCGCGACGCCGACCACCGAGGTGATCGAGACGATGCGGCCCCAGCGCTTCTTCATCATGCCGCGCAGGCACGAACGGGCCAGACGGAAAGCCCCCGTCAGGTTCACGCGGATGATGTCGTCCCACTCCGCGTCCTTCATGCGCATGAAGAGATTGTCGCGGGTGATGCCGGCATTGTTGACCAGGATATCCACCCCGCCCAGCGCCTTCTCCACCGCCGGCACCAGCGCATCGACGGATGCCGTATCCGCGAGATCCGCCGGGAAGATTTCCGCCCGCTCGCCCAGCTCGGCCTTTAGCGCCTCAAGCTGTTCGACGCGGCGGCCCGACAGCGCCACGGTGGCGCCCTGCGCATGCAGCGCCTTGGCGATGGAAAGCCCGATCCCGCCCGTCGCGCCGGTGACGAGGGCCACTTTGCCCGTCAGATTGAACATCGGGTCTCTCCTCAGACGCTCTTCAAAAACGCTTCGATATCGGCCGGAGTCTCCAGCGACACCGGCTCCACATCGGTGGTGATCCGCTTGGCCATGCCGGTCAGCACCTTGCCGGCCCCCGCCTCCACCACCTTCGTCACGCCCAGCCCCGGCATCGCCGCGATGGTCTCGCGCCAGCGCACCCGGCCCGTCACCTGCTCCACCAGCAATTCGCGGATCGCCGCCGGATCGATCACCGGCGTCACGGTCACGTTCGCGATCAGCGGCAGCGAGGGCGTGTTGATCGTGGTGCGCTCCAGCACGTTGGCCATCTCTTCGGCGGCCGGCTTCATCAGCGGCGAATGGAACGGCGCGCTCACCGGCAGCGGCATGGCGCGCTTGATGCCCAGCGCCTTCACATGCTCCGCGGCGCGGTCGATCGCCGCCTTGTGGCCGCTGATGACCACCTGCCCCGGCGCATTGTCGTTGGCGACGGCGGCGATCTCGCCCGGTGCGGAAATGAGTTTGCACAGCTCTTCGGCTTGCGCGATTTCCGCGCCCAGCAGCGCCGCCATCGCGCCGACGCCCACCGGCACTGCGCGCTGCATCGCCTGCCCGCGGGCCTTCAGCAGCCTGGCGCCATCGCTCAGCGAGAACGCCCCCGCCGCGACCAGCGCCGAATATTCGCCCAGCGAATGCCCGGCGACATAGCTGCAACGCTCGGCCAGCCTGAAGCCGCCCTCGCGCTCCAGCACGCGCACGATCGCCATCGAAACCGCCATCAGCGCCGGCTGGGCGTTTTCGGTCAGCGTCAAGTCGCCCTCAGGGCCTTCGAACATCAGCTTCGAGAGGTTCTGCGACAGCGCCTCGTCGACCTCGCCGAACACGTCGCGCGCCGCGCCGAACGCATCGGCCAGCGCCTTGCCCATGCCCGGCGCCTGGCTGCCCTGCCCCGGAAAGGTGAATGCCGTCGTCATGCTTTCATCCCTGGTTCATTCGGGCGGCGTCAGACAAGAAGGCGGCGGCGCTGTCAAGGAATGCCAATACGCCGCATCGCGGCGGGAAAGCTCCCCGGGCTAGTGTGGCGCCGAACGGGGCGAAGGCCCCATCAGGGGTCTGTCATGCTGAAATCCGGTCTTGCCGCCGCCGCCTTCGCCCTCGCTCTGGGGGGCGCGTTCGCCGCCCGGGCGGATATTTTCGAATCCGCCAACGCGCCGGGCATGTGCATCAACGCCTCCAGCGGCGGCGTTTCGATCCTGCCCTGCGACGGCGGCCCCAACCAGGATTTCGCCACCAAGTCGATCGGCGGCGGCCGCATCATCGTGGCGGGCGTGCGCTGCCTCCAGATGGCGGGCGAGAACAACATGCCCAACCTCGTGCAGTGGTCGCCTTCGGCCTGCACCAAGTTCAGTTTCGGCAATAACGGCCCCGTCTCGGGCGATGGCCTGTGCCTCGACGTCAAGGGCGGCGGCAAAAAGACCGGCACCAAGGTCATCGGCTGGCGCTGCAACGGCCAGACCAACCAGCGCTGGCTGCGCACCGGAACGGGCAAGACCGTGGCCGATAATGGCGACGATCTGATGGCCAACGCGACCCAGGGACGCCTGTCGGCCAATCATGCGCCGGATATGTGCCTCTCGGTCGCCGGCAGCCGCGTCGAGCTGCGCCCCTGCGGTTCGGCGACCAAGTTCAAGCTGTCGGTGGGCGTGCCCGCGACGCCGATCATGGCCCCCGGCAACAAGTGTCTCGACGGCCAGGGCTCGCAGGGCGAACAGGTGCGGGTCGTCACCTGCCAGGGCGGCCTCGCCTCGGCCCAGTGGACGTTCACCACCAACGGGCTGCTGCGCTCGGCCAACGGGCTCTGCGCCGACGTCGACGGCGCCAAGCGGCAAGCCGGCACGCCGGTGATTTTCTTCAAATGCTCGGGCAATCCGAACCAACGCTTTACGCTGACGCCCTGATCGACTTTCATCTCCGGTTCAGGCGGGGTGCGTGAGACAAACAGGAGCGCACCGCGCCGCAAGACCCGGGTGCGGAACCCGGGGATTGCGCCAGCGTTCTGGGCGATGGGATTGGGAGACAGCCTGATGAAACCGATGAAATCCATCCTTGCGGCGTTGGCCGCGCTGGCGGGGCTGGCGATGTTCGCGCCCTCCGCCTCTGCCGAAGCGCTGGAGCCCGGCAATGCCCGCGGCATGTGCCTCGACTTCGCGTCCGGGCGCGGCGTGCTCGCGCGCTGCACGGGCGACAACCCTCAGGACCTCGACATTCCCAATCGCGGCGCCGACTTCATCCGGGTCGGGCGCTATTGCGTCGCCGCCGCCAATCAGGGCGCGCAGCTTTACGCCACCAATTGCCGCAACCGCGCCGAACAGTACTGGACCTACAGCCAGAACGGCACGCTGGTGAACGGCACGGGCCTCTGCGCCGATGTCGAGGGCGGCGCCCGCTATGAAGGCGCGCGCGTCATCGCCTATAGCTGCTCGGGCAAGTCGAACCAGCGCTTCTTTGTCTGGCAGGGCGGCTACAATCCCGGCCCCGGCAATGGCGGCGGCTATCAGGTCCAGGTTCTGCTCTCGCCGACGCATGCGCCGGGCATGTGCCTGGACCGCGACAAGAGCTCCAATCAGATCATCCTGTTCGGCTGCCATGGCAAGTCGAACCAGGTCTTCACGCTGTCGCAGAGCGGCCGCACCGAGATCCGCGTGAACAATGGCTGCCTCACCGCGTCGGGCAGCAACCGCAGCCCGGTCTACGCCGCCAGCTGCAACGGCCGGCGCGAGCAGACCTGGGTGGTGCTGAACGACCGCACCATCCGCAATGATGCCTCCGGCCTCTGCCTCGATGTCGATGGCGCGGGCCGCTACGACCGCACGCCGGTCATCACATTCAAGTGCTCGGGCAAGGCGAACCAGCGCTTCAACCTCTATTCCCGCTAAGGGGATGCGACGCTTGGCGACAGGGGCGGCCTGGGCCGCCCTCGCTCTTCTGGGCGCTGCCGCCGCCGAGCCGGCCTGGCGCGCCCTTCCGGAGATGACGCTTCAGTCCGCCGACCTGCCGGGCATGTGCGTCACCGTGACCGGCGAGGGCATCGCCGAGAACCGCGCCTGCACCGGCGCGGCCAATCAGCTGGTCCGCGCGCCCGGCCCGGATGGCGGCGTGCTGCGCTATGGCGATCTGTGCATGTCGGCGCCGGATGAGGGCAATTACCCCGAACTGCGCGCCGTGCCCTGCGGCGCGGGCGGCGACCACTACTGGATCGTCGATCACAAGGGCCGCCTCGCCAACAATGCCGGGCGCTGCCTCCAGGTGCTGGGCGGTGGGTCGCGCGAGGGCGAGCGGGTCTTCGGCGCGCGGTGCCTGGAAGACGATCCCTCGCCCGCCGTGTTTCGCTTTGTGCCCTCCGCCGAAATCTGGGACTCGCGCACCGGCGCGGCCATTCTGTCCGGCAAGGCCTGCCTCGCCTGGCAGGAAGCGGGCAATTTCTTCAGGACCGACGACTGCGCGGCCGCGCCCCACGCGGCGTTCTCCTATGCGGTGAACCGGCCCGGACAGATCCGCGCCCGCTCGTCATGCCTCAGGGCCGCCATGAACGACGCGCCGCTCAGTCTCGGCGAATGCCACGACGCGCCCGACCAGATGTGGACCATCGCGAACGGCCAGCTGATGAATGCCGACGGGCGCTGCGCGCTTCCCGATGCCGATGGCGTCCTGCGCGCAGGCGTCTGCCCCGCCCGCTCCGGCGATTTCGCGTTTCCGGCGACGCCCTGATCTGGCGCGACGTGGACCCTCTCGCTAGGGTCGCGCCGCTTCAGAACAGAACACGCAAGGAAACGTCCATGTCCGCCCCTCAGGTCCACGGCTTCTGCGATCCGCGCTTCGAGCGGGCGCGCGCTGCCTTCGCCGCCAATTTCGCCACCGGCGCCGATATGGGCGCCAGCTTCGCCGCCATCATCGACGGCGCGTTCGTGGTCGATCTCTGGGGCGGCTTCTCCGATGCCGCCGGCACCAAGCCGTGGGAGAAGGACACGATCGTCAATGTCTATTCGACCACCAAGACGATGTGCGCCCTCACGGCGCTGCTCTGCGCCGATCGCGGCCTCATCGACTTCGCCGCACCCGTCGCCAAATACTGGCCGGAGTTCGCGCAGAACGGCAAAGAGCGCATCACGGTTGCGCAGCTGATGAGCCACACCGCCGGCCTCTCGGGCTTCGGCGAAAAGATCAAAGCCGAAGACCTCTACGACTGGGACCGCATCTGCGACATGCTCGCCCGTCAGGCGCCGTGGTGGGAGCCCGGCACGCGCTCGGGCTATCACACGGTCAGCCAAGGCTATCTCGTCGGTGAAGTCGTCCGCCGCGTCTCCGGCGTTTCGCTCGGCACGCTTTTCCGCACCGAGATCGCCGAACCGCTGGGCGCCGATTTCCATATCGGCCTGCCGCCGAAAGACGACGCCCGCGTCGCTGAACTCATCCCGCCCGAACTCAGCCTCGGCGATGTGTCGTCGCACAGCGATGTCGCCAAGCGCACCTTCGCCAGCCTCCATCTCAACGCGCGCGAACCGCGCACCGAGGCCTGGCGCCGCGCTGAAATCCCAGCGGCCGGCGGCATCGGCAACGCCCGCTCGGTCGCGCTCGTCCAATCGGTGCTCGTCAATGGCGGCGTCGCCAAGGGCAAGCGCATCCTCTCGGAAGCCGGCGCCCGCCGCGCGCTCGAACTTCAGATCGAGAACGACGATCTGGTGCTCGGCATCCCCGTGCGCTTCGGTCTCGGCTATGGCCTCCCCAGCGCCGTCGCGCCCTTCCCCAACAAGAACACCGCCTTCTGGGGCGGCTGGGGCGGCTCGCTCATCGTCGCCGACTACGACGCGAAGATGACCTTCTCCTACGTCATGAACCGCATGAACTCGACGACTACCGGCGACGCCCGCGTCTCCGGCCTCTTCGGCGGGCTCTATGCGGGGCTCATGGCGGCAGCCTAAAAGGCGCAATGGCGAAGAAGCTGCTCAGCGTTCAGATCCTCGAAAAGCTCGACAGCGACTTCGGTGAAATCGTGGTCGCCCGCGTCACCAAGACGGGGGCGATCCTTTACCGCCAGGGCAATTGCCACCAGAGCGAGAGTGACGGGAAAGGCATCAGCCTCTCCACCTATATCCACGCCATCTACGGCTTTCTCGCCCAGGCCAAGGCGCGCAACGTGCTGCTGATCGGGGTCGGCGGCGGCACGCTCGCCAACATGCTCTCCAGCGAGGGCGCGCGGGTCACGCTGGTCGACATCAACCCCATGTCGTTCGAGGTCGCGCGGCATTATTTCGGCCTGCCCGACAGCCTGCCCCGCCATGTGGAAGACGGTCTCGCCTTCCTGAATCGCGGGGCGGCCAAGTTCGACGCCATCGTGCTCGACGCCTATCACGCCAGCGAAATCCCCGAACACCTCACGACGCCCGCCTTCTTCGCCGAAGTCCGCCGCCGCCTGACGCGCCACGGCCTCTGCCTCGCCAATGTCTATGTGAAGAGCGACGCCGACGACGCCGCCCGCCGGATCGCCGCCACCATGGCCGAGGAATGGCCCGCCCTGCGCGTGCTCGACACGCCCGGCGCGCTGGAGCGCAACACGATCCTCATCGCCGGCTCGAAAGAGGCGACCGCCCCGCTCCAGCCGCCCTGGCTGATGCTCAAACCCCGCACCGGCGCCGACGACGTGCGCATGGAGCTCAAGCAGATGCGGTTTGTGGGCTAAGGCCCCCTTCTCCCGGTGGGGAAAGGCGCTCATGTCAAACGACCAACCGCATTCTCAGAATCAAGGCCTTCCCCCATCGGGGGAAGGTGGCCAAAGGCCGGAAGGGGGACTGGAAGAACACTCTCCCTCGCCGCCGCTGCGCTTGCGGGCCTTCAACCCGCAAGGCATCGTCTCGCCATGCGCCTTCGGATTCTCGCCCTCGCCGCCTTCGCCACTCTTGGCGGCTGCGCGACCCCAATCCTCTCGACGTGCCGCCCGGCCATCAATGCCGAACTGCGGAACGATGGCGTCGTCGCCTATGACGGCCTCCTCTACACGATCGAGGCGTTCGGCCCGAACCTCGCGAAAAGCTACAAGGGCAACAAGGATTGCTATGTCGGCGTCGAGGCGACGCCCGAGGCCCGCGATGCATGGGGCGTCACCCTCGCCCAGGCCCTCGCCGCCAACGGCTTCAAGAAAACCAAGATCGCCGACAAGGAATTCTACGACCAGGTCTACGACACGATCCGGTCGCCTTAGGCTTCATGCCAAGCGGTGAACACTTCCACTAGCCTGTGCTTTCGTGCGCGGCACGCACCAGCTAGTCGTCTGAGATGACCGCGTGTGCATTTCCTCTCAGCGTTGGTGGCGAAATCCTAGAAAAGTTCGGTGCTACGTATGGCAGCCACTGCGGCTTCACATACTCAACCGGCTCAGACTGCCCCGGCATTTTGCGAGTGCCGTTGAACCAAACCGATCGTGATCCCTTGTTCTTGCCAGTCTTGTTTAGTACCGAGAGCTTGATGAACTCTTCGGACGACAATATCCATGTTGTATCGATGCGCTCTGCGTAAAAGATGAAGTAGTAGTTCTTTCTCAAATCGTGACGGATGCTCGCGAACAGTGCCGCATCCCCGTGTATCACGCGTGATGAGCGGGCTTTGATTTGGCACTCAACAAACTCGCCGTCGGGCCTCCGCACGATAGCGTCGATGCCAAAATCGTCGACTAGCGGTACGTATACGTCGAGCCCCTCTTTCAGCATCTTGCCGATAATCCAGTATTCCATTCGACGGCCAAAGCCCGCTGAATGACGAAACGCTGATGACATCGCTTCACTCCTCGTGCCAAGTTGTGAACGCCGACACCGGCTCGCGCTCGCTCACCAGGGCATTCACCGGCGCGGTTTCGTCTTCATAGCCAAGCGACACACCGCACACGATATACTCGTCGTCCGGCACCTCCAGCACGCGGCGCGTGGCGCTCCAGAACTGGTTCCAGGCCCCCTGCGCGCAGGTCGAAAGGCCCCGGCTCGTGGCGCTCAGCATCAGCGACTGCAGGAATATCCCAAGGTCGATATAGCTCATCGAGCCGAGGTCCTTGTCGATGGTGACGATCAGCCCCACCGGCGCGTCGAAGAATTTGTAGTTGCGGCCCCACTGTTCCCAGCCCGCCGCCTCGTCGCCCTTGGGAATGCCGATCAGGCCGTACATCGCCTTGCCCAGCGTGCGCATGCGCGTGGTGTAGGGCTCCTTGCGTTTGCCGCGATTGGGAAATTCGGCGACGCTGTCATCCGGGCGCGTCTCGCGATGGGCCAGCACTTCGGCGACCAGCCGGTCGCGCGCCGGGCCCATCACCACATGCACTTTCCAGGGCTGGATGTTGGTGCCCGATGGCGAACGCGCCGCATCCTCCAGGATGGCCTCCACCACCTCACGCGGCACGGGATCGGCCCTGAAGGCGCGCACGGATTTACGGGCGCGCAGCGCGTCGGCGAATTGCATGGTGTCTCCGGAATGTCAGGCGATGGCGATGCGGAACACGATACCGTCCGCCCGCGCCGCCGTCACGTACGGCCGATGCCGGCTTCCGCCAGGCGGCCCTGCAGCACATGCCGGGCGGCGATCACATCGACATTCGCCTTGATGATGCCGTCGATCTCGCTGCCTTCCGTGTAGTCGGCGGGCGCGATGCAATGCACGCGGCTGTCGGTCAGATACTTGCTGGCGGCCTTGCGCGCGCCCTTCTGGTGCGGCGCGAACACCGCCACCGAAAGCCCGCCCTGCTCCTTCACCAGACGGAAGGCCGGAATGTCGGTCGCGCCGTCGCCGATGAAGACGATGTTGTGGAACGGCACCGGGCGGTCTTCCTGATCCACCACCTCGTTCACCGCCGCATTATCGGTGATGTCGCGCACGCCCTTGTTGATGCGGAACAGGTACTGCGTCTTGGTCGTATAGTTGATCGCCAGCGCCGGCCATTTGGCGAGCCCGCGCTCGAAGAGGAATTTCGAGGCGAAGATCTGGGTGAAGCGGTCGGCGATCGCCGTGCCGGCGATGATCTCCTCGTTGCCACTGGAGATGATGTAGTGCTCCACCTTCACGCCGCGCTCGGCGCCATAGGCGTTGATGCGGCCGAACCAGTCCTCGACGCCTTCGAACAGCTTTAGCCCGTGGCCCAGCGCCTGAAAGTCGCTGCGCTTCACCGGCACCATGCTCTCGGCGGCCTTCAGCAGCATCATGTTCATATAGGCCAGCACGGGGTCGGCCTGATGGACCTTGGCGAATTCGCGCACCTCGTCCCAGAAGGCCTTCGCCTTCATCCCGATCTTGGGGATGAACTGATGCTCCTGCATGTTTCCAGGGCACAGCGTGCCGTCGAAATCATAGGCGATGGCCATGGGGGCCAGCTTCTTAGCCAAGGCGTCGTCTCCCCGGCGGCGGGCCGGCAGGGTCCCTTATCCCGGCAATAGGTTAAGGGCCAGCTTCGCTTCCTGTCACAGCCTTGCCCGGGCCGGGAAAGGGTCTATATTCCTATTCCGTGAAGGGTGAACGCCCTCGGAGTTGGAACGGGGAAGACGGAAAGGGAGAGGCGACAAAACCGACAAACGAATGCGGGCCGCGACGAACGAACCGGAGGTTCGACGCAAAAAACGCAAAAACGAGTCGTTGTATGGGGCGGCGCGCCGGCCACCAGATCTTGATGTTCTGGGACCGCCGGCCCTACGGGCGCAATTTTACGCCGGGTTTGACTCATAATATTTCACGGCCGGCGGCGGCGCCCTTGCCGGATGCGTCACCCTCCTGTATGAGCCGCCCCCTCAATCGCCTGCGGTCTTCCGGGGGAGGGGTTCGGCGCACCGCCGGTCCCCAAGGGCTGTGCCCGGTCCGGAAGAGCCATCAGAGAGACGGCGCCCGCCCGATCCCTGCCGCAAGCACAATGAAAGTGACGGGCAATCCATGCCTTTCTACGAACACGTCTTTGTGGCGCGCCAGGACGCGACGCCGCAGGCCGTGGAAGCGCTGACCGAGGAAATCAAGGCGACCCTTGAAGCCAACGGCGGCACTCTCGCGAGCCAGGAATCCTGGGGGCTGCGCACGCTGACCTACCGGATCAAGAAGAACCGCAAGGGCCACTACGTCCTCCTGAACATCGACGCGCCCGCCAAGGCCGTCCAGGAGATGGAACGCCTGCAGAAGATCAACGAAGACGTCCTGCGCTACATGACCGTCAAGGTCGAGGCCTTCGAGGAAGGTCCGTCGGCCATGATGAAGTCGCGCGACCGCGACGATCGCCGCCGTGAATTCGGCGACCGCGATGGCGGCTTCGGCGGCGGCTTCGGCGGGGGCGACCGCCCGCGCCGCGACCGTGACGACCGTCCGCGCCGTGACGACCGCATCGAAGGAGGTGCAGCATGAGCGGCCCCGCGAACTCCGCGACCACGAACCCCGCGCGCCGGCCCTTCTTCCGCCGCCGCAAGACCGATCCGTTCACGGGCCCGCAGGCCCCGAAGATCGACTACAAGGACGTGCGTCTGCTGCAGCGCTTCATCTCCGAGCGCGGCAAGATCGTTCCCTCGCGCATCACCGCGGTCTCGGTGAAGAACCAGCGCGCGCTCGCCAAGGCGATCAAGCGCGCCCGGTTCCTCGCCTTGCTGCCCTACGTGATCAGCTAAGGGAGGAACGCACATGCAGATCGTTCTTCTCGAGCGCGTGGAAAAGCTCGGCCAGATCGGCGACGTCGTGAATGTGAAGCCGGGCTTCGCCCGTAACTTCCTTCTGCCCCGTGGCAAGGCGCTCCGCGCCACCAAGGACAACATCGCCCAGTTCGAAGCCCAGCGCGCCCAGCTCGAAGCCCGCAACCTCGAGCGTCGCGGCGAGGCGGAAGCCGTCGCCAAGAAGCTCGACGGCCAGGTCTTCGTGATCCTGCGTCAGGCCGGCGAAACCGGCATTCTCTACGGTTCGGTCAACACCCGCGACATCGCGGCGGCGGTCACCGAAGGCGGCTTCACCGCCACCCGTAACCAGGTCGTGCTCGACAATCCGATCAAGTCGGTTGGCATGCACGAGGTGAAGATCCAGCTTCACCCGGAAGTCCGCTCCAAGGTCACGCTCAACGTAGCCCGCAACGTGGACGAAGCCGAGCGTCAGGCACGCGGCGAAGACGTCACGGTCGCCCAGGACGAAGAGGAGGCGCCCGACGCCGCAGAGCTTCTGGAAGCGCCGGTCGCCGACGACGAAGCCTGAGCCTTCGCGTTTCACGCAATTGCGAAAGGGCGGGTGCGAAAGCATCCGCCCTTTCCATTTTTGCACGCTATCCACAGCCTCAACATTTCCTGTTAGGTGCGAGATCGTCCAGTTGCGGACGATTGGTCATCGGCGCTTAGTGACCCCATGAGCTTCGCCTACGACACCAGCCGCGCCGCCGCGTCACAGGACGACGAGAGCGCGCTCTATCGCCAGCCGCCGCACAACACCGAGCTGGAGCAGGCGCTGATCGGCTGCCTGTTGCTGAACAACGAGTCGGCGGCCCGCCTGCCCGACTATCTCAAGCCCGAACACTTCTATGCGCCGCTGCATCGCCGCCTGGTCGAGGCGATCCTCGCGGCGCGCGCGCGCGATCAGCTCGCGACGCCCCTCACCCTCAAGACGCAGTTCGAATCCGATCCCGACTTCCGCGAAGTCGGCGGCTTCGCCTATCTGGTGCGCCTCGTCGAAGACGTGCCCAACGCGCGCAATATCGAACACTTCGCCAAGGCGATCTTCGATCTGGCGACGCGGCGCGATCTCATCACCGTCGGCGAAGGCCTGCTGAACGACGCCTATGACGCAGCGCTCGACTACACGCCGCAGGACCTGATCGAAGCGGCCGAGAAAGAGCTCTATCGCCTCGCCGAGCCTTCCAAGCGCGGCGGCGGCTTCAAGAGCTTCAAGACCGCCGTTTACAAGGCGCTCGAGCAGGCCGAGGTCGCGCAGAAAAGCCGGGGCAAGATTCCGGGCGTCGCCACCGGGCTCTTCAAGCTCGACGACATGCTGGGCGGCTTCCAGCGCTCCGACCTTCTCATCCTCGCCGGCCGCCCCGGCATGGGCAAAACCGCGCTGGCGACCAACATCGCCGTCAACGCGGCCCGCGCCAAACTGCGCGAGCCGACCGAGGGCGGAACGGTCGCGTTCTTCTCGCTGGAAATGTCGGCCGAACAGCTGGCCACCCGTATCATGTCGGAAGTCGCCCAGATCCCGCTCTGGCAGATCCGGCGCGGACGCGTCGAACCGCGCGACTTCCCCAATCTGATCGACGCCGTCGCGGTGCTCGAGAACATGCCGCTCTATATCGACGACTCGCCCGGCCTTTCGATCTCGCAGGTCGCCGCCCGCGCCCGCCGAATGAAGCGCGACAAATCCGGCCTCGATCTGATCGTGATCGACTATCTCCAGCTTCTGGAAGGCTCGGGCGCCAAGCGCAACGAGAACCGCGTCCAGGAAGTCACCGAGATCACCAAGGGGCTCAAGAACCTCGCCAAGGAACTCGACATCCCGGTGCTCGCGCTGGCGCAGCTCTCGCGCGGCGTCGATGCCCGCGACGACAAGCGCCCCGTGCTGTCCGACCTTCGCGAATCCGGCTCGATCGAGCAGGACGCCGACGCCGTGATGTTCGTGTTCCGCGAGGAATATTACCACAAGAGCCGCGAGCCCGATCAGAACGACCCCGAATACGGCAAGTGGCTGGAGAAGATGAACCGCATCGGCGGCAAGGCCGAGGTTCTGGTCGAAAAGCATCGTAACGGCCCCACCGGCTCGATCCGCCTCGCCTTCGACGGCTCGTTCACGCGGTTCGACAACCTTGCCGACGAAGACGAGTTGCCCGATAGACACTGAGTGACCGTTCCGGCCGAAGATCCGATTCCTGCGCCCTCCGGCGACCGCCCCGTCCTGACGGTGTCGCTGCCCGCCGTTGCGTCTAACTGGCGCACGCTGCGCGAGGCCGCGCCCCATGCCGAGGTCGCGGCGGTCGTGAAGGCGGATGCCTATGGCATCGGCCTGCCGCCGATCGCCGCCAAGCTCAAGACGCTCGGCTGCGCCACGTTCTTCGTCGCCACGCTGGACGAAGGCCGTTCGCTGCGCAGCCTTGTCGGGGCGCCTCCCCGCATTTTCGTGCTCAACGGCCTGCCGCCCGGCGCGGCCGGCGCCTTTGCCGCTCATGCGCTGACGCCGGTTCTTGGCTGCCTCGCCGAAATCCGCGAATGGGCCGACGCCGGGCGCCGCCCTGCGGCCGTCCATATCGACACAGGTATGAGCCGCGCCGGCCTCAGCCCGGACGAGCTGGCGGCGCTCGCCGGCGACACCGCCCTGCTCGCCCGGCTGGATATCGCCCTCATCCTCAGCCATCTGGCCTGCGGCGACGAAGCCGCCCATCCGGCCAACCGGACACAGCTCTCGCGCTTCAAGGCCGCGCTCGCGCGCCTTCCTGCGGCGCCGGCCAGCCTGGCCGCTTCAGGCGGCGTCTTTCTCGGGCCGGAGTATCATTTCGATCTCGTCCGCCCCGGCATCGCGCTTTACGGCGGCAACCCGTTGACCGCCGCGCCCAATCCCGTCCGCAGCACCGTGATGCTGACCGCCGACGTCCTGGGCGTGCGCACCATCGCCTGCGGCGAAACCGCCGGTTACGGCGGCACCTTCGCCGCCACCCGCGAAACCCGCCTCGCGGTCTGCAATATCGGCTATGCCGACGGCATCCCGCGTGCGCTCTCCAATCGCGGCGTCGCCTATATCGGCGAGACGCCCTGCCCCTATGCCGGGCGCGTCTCGATGGACCTGCTCACCCTCGATGTCACGGCCGTCCCTTCGCACGCGATCGGCCGCGGCGCGCAGGTCGAGATCATCGGCCCGCATATGAGCCTTGAAGACATGGCCGCCCGCGCCGGCACCGTGAACTACGAGATCCTGACGGGGCTCGGGAACCGCTTCACCCGGGTTGCGCTCGACAGCCACTGGACGCGGGTCGTCTGACGCCATGGCGCGCGGCGCGACCTTCGTTTGCCAGAGCTGCGGGGCCGTCAGCTCGAAATGGGTGGGGCGCTGCGAAGCCTGCGGCGCCTGGAACACCATCACCGAGGAAGCCGGTGCGGCCAGCGGCCCGCCTTCCAAGAGCCCGGGCAAGGGCCGGCGCCTGGAACTCGTCTCGCTGCAGACCGACGAAGCGGAACCGGCACGCGTCCTGACGGGTGTCGCCGAATTCGACCGGGTGCTTGGCGGCGGACTGGTGCCGGGTTCGGCCATTCTGGTCGGCGGCGACCCGGGGATCGGCAAGTCGACAATCCTGCTGCAGGCGCTCGCCGCGCTGGGGCGGAACGGCAAGCGGGTGGTCTATGTCTCGGGCGAAGAGGCCGCCGCCCAGGTGCGGCTGCGCGCCCGCCGACTGGGTCTCGCCGACGCCAAGGTCGATCTGGCCATGGAGACGAGCCTCAAGGACATTCTGGCGACGCTCGATGCGGCACGGCCCGAGGCCGTCGTGATCGACTCCATCCAGACCCTCTGGTCCGACGCCGTGGACAGTGCCCCCGGCACGGTCAGCCAGGTCCGCGCCGTCTGCCAGGAACTGGTGCGTTTCGCCAAGCGGCGCGACTGCGCGCTGATCCTCGTCGGGCACGTGACCAAAGACGGCCAGATCGCCGGCCCCCGCGTCGTCGAGCACCTGGTCGACACCGTCCTCTATTTCGAGGGCGAGCGCGGTCACCAGTTCCGCATCCTGCGCGCCGTCAAGAACCGTTTCGGCCCGACCGACGAGATCGGCGTGTTCGAGATGACTGACAAGGGATTGGCGGAAGTCCCTAATCCGTCGACGCTTTTTCTGACCGGACGCGACCAGTGGTCGAACGGGTCTGCGGTTTTCGCCGGAGTGGAGGGCACACGCCCTCTGCTGGTCGAACTGCAGGCCCTCGCATCGCCCACCTCCTACGGCACACCCCGCCGCGCGGTGATCGGGTGGGATACGGCGCGTCTCTCTATGGTTCTGGCGGTGCTGGAGACCCGCTGCGGGCTCGGCATCGGCGGGCATGACATCTATCTGAACGTGGCGGGCGGCCTGAAAATCGGCGAGCCGGCGGCGGATCTGGCCGCGGCCGGCGCGCTCATTTCATCGGTTCTGGGCCGGCCTTTGGCGCCGGACTGCGTACTGTTCGGCGAAATCGCGCTATCCGGCGCCGTCAGGCCCGTCGGACAGAGCGACGCCCGCCTGAAAGAAGCCGCAAAACTGGGCTTCAAGCGGGCCATCTGCCCACCGGGCGCCAAGGCCGACGGCATCGCGGTGACCTCTGTGAATACACTCGGCGAGCTGGTCGAGCGTATACGAAATAGCGACGTTTAAGGGTGTTAAACTCCGCTTCACCATGTTTACGATTCTCGACCTCGTCATCATCGCCGTTTTGATCCTGTCGGCGCTGCTCGCCGCCTGGCGCGGCTTTACGCGCGAGGTTCTCTCGATCGGCGCCTGGGTCGGCGCCGCCGTCGTCATGTTTCTGGCTGGTCCGACGGCGGTGCCCTTCGCCCAGGCCTATGTCGACAGCGAGACGATCGCCAGGATCGCCGCCTATGCCGCCGTCTTCATTCTGGCGCTTATCCCCCTGAGTTATATCAGCTTTCGGATAGCGGAAGGCGTCCAGGGCTCAGCCATCGGACCCGTGGACCGGCTGCTTGGCCTGGTGTTCGGCGCGGGGCGTGGCCTGGTGGTTCTGGGTATCGGCTATCTCGTTTTCGTCAGCCTCGTGAGCGAGGCGAAGATGCCCGACTGGTTCAAGGAAGCGCGCCTGCGCCCGCTGATGGAAAGTTCGGGCAAGGTCATCGCCTCGCTGTTGCCTGATCGTGAAAAGGCCCCGAAACCCGGCGAACCGGATGCGATCATCGGTGGCAAGAAAAAACCGGCCGATGCCGTCACGGAACCGGTGGAGGAACCCGAGGCTGCCCCGGAAGCGGCGCCTGCCAAACCCAAGCCTCCCAAGCCCGCACCGCCGGCCGCCGCACCCGAGCCGCGGGAAGATGCAGAAGATGCGTCCGATCCCGCGCAAGGCTATGGCGAACGGGAGCGCGACGCATTAGATCAACTCATCGGTTCAGCCACGTCGAGTCCTGCGGACGACGATGCGGCGAAGAACGGGGGCAGCGGCGGCCGCTAGCCCCTTGCGAGGCGGCAGGGCGGCTCATGGACTCGACGTTCATTCACCCCTTCGACGGCGACAAGCTGAAGGAGGAGTGCGGCGTATTCGGCGTATTCGCCCACGATGAGGCCGCGAAGTTCACGGTCTACGGGCTGCACGCCCTCCAGCATCGCGGGCAGGAAGGCGTCGGCATCGCCTCCTACGACGCCGTTGAAAACCGCTTCAATCTCGAACGCCACCTCGGTCAGGTCGGCGACGTGTTCGGCGAAAACGGGCCGACCGCCAATCTCAAGGGCCGCTCGGCCATCGGCCACGTTCGCTATTCCACGACCGGCGGCTCGCTGAAGCGCAACGTGCAGCCCTTCTTCGCCGATGTGGCCGGCGGCGGCATCGCGGTCGCTCACAACGGCAACCTCACCAATGCCCGCCAGCTCCGCGGCGAACTTCAGGCGCGCGGCGCGATTTTCTATGCGACCTCCGACACCGAAGTCATCGTCCACCTGATCGCCACCAGCCGTCAGCGCGGCATGGTCGCCCGCATGATCGATGCGCTGCATCAGGTGGAAGGCGCCTATTCGCTCGTCGCCCTCACGCGCAAGCGCCTGATCGGCGTCCGGGACCCGCTCGGCGTACGGCCGCTCTCGATCGGACGTCTGGGCGACAGCTGGATTCTGGCTTCCGAGACCTGCGCGTTCGACATCATCGGCGCCACGTTCGTGCGCGATGTGGAGCCTGGCGAACTGGTTGAGATCACCGAGCAAGGCATCATCTCGCACTATCCCTTCGCCCAGCGCCGCAAGCGGTTCTGCGTTTTCGAGTATGTCTACTTCGCCCGCCCCGACAGCATCGTGGAAGGCAGAAACGTCTATGCCGCCCGCAAGCGCATCGGCGTCGAACTGGCCGCCGAAGCGCCGGTCGAGGCCGACATCGTCGTGGCGGTCCCCGATAGCGGAAATCCTGCCGCCATCGGCTACGCCGAAGCCAGCGGGCTTCCCTTCGAGATGGGCATTATCCGCAATCACTATGTCGGGCGCACGTTCATCGAGCCGACCGACCGCATTCGCAATCTCGGCGTCCTTATGAAGCACAACGCCAATCGTGGGGTGCTTGAAGGCAAGCGGGTCATCCTGGTCGACGATTCCATCGTGCGCGGCACGACCTCGCTCAAGATCGTGCAGATGGTGCGCGACGGCGGCGCATCGGAAGTCCATATGCGGATCGCCAGCCCGCCGACGACGAACCCTTGCTTCTATGGCGTCGATACGCCCGACAAGGACAAGCTCCTCGCAGCCCGCATGAATCTCGACATCGAGGCGATGCGCGCCTTCATCAAGGCCGACAGCCTAGCCTTCGTATCGCTCGACGGACTTTATCGGGCGGTGGGCGAAGCGGGCCGCGACGCACGCTATCCGCAATATTGCGACGCCTGCTTCAGCGGCGAGTATCCGACGACCCTGACCGATAACGCGCAGGGGCGTCAGCAGGATCAGCTTTCGCTGCTGATGGAAAAAGTCTGATTTCGACATGACCGACAAGCCGCTTTCAGGGCGCGTTGCGCTGGTCACGGGCGCGTCGCGCGGCATCGGCCTTGCCGTCGCCATGGCGCTTGGCCGGCTCGGGGCGCACATCATCGCAACCGGGCGCTCGACCCGCCTGCTTGAGGCGCTGGACGACGCCCTGGTCGCGGAAGGTCTTGAGCGCGCAACGCTGACGCCGTTCAATCTGCGCGACTTCGCCGCCATCGACCGCCTCGGCCAGGCCATCTTCGAACGCTGGGGCAAGCTCGACATTCTCGTCGGCAATGCCGGCCAGCTCGGCCAGCTCGGACCGATAGGCCACGTGAAGCCGGATGCGTGGACGGAGCTGCTGGAAGTGAACCTGACGGCGAACTGGCGCCTCATCCGCTCCATGGACCCGTTGCTGCGGATCGCCGATGCCGGCCGCGCGGTCTTCCTCACCTCCGGCGCCGCGCGGGCCGAACGGGCCTATTGGGGGCCTTATGCGGTTTCAAAAGCGGGGCTGGACGCGCTTGTGAAATCCTACGCGGCCGAGTTGGTGGAAACCAACGTGCGCGCCAATCTCTTCAGCCCCGGCGCGGTGCGCACCGCGATGCGGGCCAAGGCGATGCCGGGCGAGAATCCGGAGACCCTGCCGCACCCAGATCTGGTCGCTGCGCAATTGGTGGAGCTCTGCCTGCCAAGCTGTCAGACGCAAGGCGCGATCGTCGCCTATCGCCCCTCGTCCTCGGCGTAGGGATTCCTGCTCGACCGCTTGATGAAGCGGATCGGCGTGCCGGGCAGATCGAAGTTCTCGCGCAGGCCATTCGCGAGATAACGCAGATAGTCCTCGGGCAACTCGTTGAGCTGGTTGCCGAACAGCGCGAAGGTGGGCGGCCGCGTTTTAGCCTGCGTCATGTAGCGCAGCTTGATACGGCGCCCTGAAATCGCGGGCGGCGCATGGCGCTCCATCGCCGCTCCCAGCCAGCGGTTCAAGGCCGCCGTCGGAATGTGCTTGTTCCAAACCGCATCTGCAGCGGCGACCGCTGGCATCAGTCGCTCGACGCCCTTTCCGGTCATCGCCGACAGCATGATGATGGGCACGCCCTTCACCTGCGGCAGCAGTTCTCCGGCGCGCCGCGTCAGCTCGGCAAGCTGCTTCTGCTTGTCGGGAACCAAATCCCACTTGTTGACGGCCAGCACCAGCGCACGGCCTTCACGTTCCACCAGATCGGCGATCGCAAGATCCTGCTTCTCCAGCGGCGCCTCGGCATCCATCAGGAGAATCACGCAATCGGCGAAACGGATCGCGCGCAGCGCGTCGCTCACCGAGAGCTTCTCGATCTTCTCCACGACCTTTGCACGCTTCCGCATGCCGGCCGTGTCGAACAGCTTGACCGGGCGACCGTCCCAGACCCAGTCGACCGATATGGAGTCCCGCGTGGTTCCGGCGACCGGGCTGGTCAGCATCCGCTCTTCATCGATCAGGCGATTGATCAAGGTGGACTTGCCGGCGTTCGGGCGTCCGACGACGGCCAGCCGCAGCGGTTTGACGACGTCGGGCGCATCCTCCTCGGGTGCGTCCTCGTCTGGGTATGGTTCGAACTCAAGCTCTTTCGGCTGGGCGGGCCCGAAGGGCACCAGAGCCGTGTAAAGCTCACTGAGCCCTTGGCCATGCTCCGCCGACAGGGCGATCGGCTCCCCGAAACCCAGCGCGTGGGCTTCGCCGACGCCGCCCAGCGACGCGTTGCTCTCTGCCTTGTTCGCCGCGACGATGACCGGCTTGCCGGCGCGGCGCAGCTGTCCGGCGATCTCGCGATCGTGCGGCGTCACGCCCGCCCTGGCGTCGACCATGAACAGCAGCACGTCCGCCAGCTCGATCGCACGGGATGTCTGCTGCTGGATGCGCTTGTCGAGAATATCGCTCGCGCCGTCATCCAGGCCCGCCGTGTCGACGACCGTGAACTCCAGATCGGCGAGCTTGCCTTCGCCTTCCCGGCGGTCGCGCGTCACGCCGGGCTGGTTGTCGACCAGCGCGACACGCTGCCCCACCAGCCGGTTGAACAGCGTGGACTTTCCGACATTGGGGCGACCGACGATCGCCAGAGTGAAACTCATGGTCGGTTCGCCCGACCGCATCGCCTTAGCGATAGGCGGTCAGGTCCCCATCGTCATTGAGGATATACAGCGCGCCTGCAGCCGCGATCGGCGCGATGATCGAGCCCACGCCTGTGTCGTAGGACTGCTCCAGCGCGCCGGTGGACGCAGCCACCACGGCAATCCGGCCGTCGGTGGAGGTCAGCACAAGATGGCCGTTGACCATCAGGGGACCGCTCCACTCGACAGTGTCCTCACGCGCTTCCTCGTCCTGCCAGCGGCCGAGATACGTGGACCAGGCCACGCGACCCGTCGTTTTCTCGAAGCAGTAAAGCACGCCGTCCATGCCCACCACGTAGAGGTAATCACCGGCGACCCACGGCGTCTGAACGCCGGCAAGGTCGCGGGTCCAGCGGCGCTCGCCCGTTCTGGAATCGATCGCGACAAGGCGGCCGGCGTGGCTGATCGCAAAAACGAGGTTACCGTCGATGACCGGGCGTCCCGCGATGTCGTTGATCGACGAGAGCGAGTCGGCCGAGCCGGTGCGCGTCAGCGAGTCGTTCCAGAGCGGACGGCCGTTGTTGGCGCGCAGCGCATAGATGTCGCCATTGGTGTAGGGAATGATCACGAGATCACCGCTCGCGGCCGGGCTGGTGCTGGCGAGGACGCCTGCGCCTTCGGCGAACACTTCATGGTTCCAGACATCAGCGCCCGTCGCGGCGTCGAGCGCCCACATCCGATTGTCACGATTGACGACATAGACCTTGCCGTCACGCACGGTGGGCGCGGTATGGAACGGGCTTTCCGTCTTCTTCGTCCACAGACGGCTGCCGTCTGTCGGGTTCAGGGCGACCACCTCGCCAAAACCGGTCGTGACATAGAGTCGGCCGTCGGCATAGGCGAGACCGCCGCTGTAGCCTTCCTCCGGCGTGTCGCCGCCCGTCGAGAAGAAATACCAGTCGCTCGACGTATCCTCGACCGCGAGCGATACGCCCCAGATCTCACCGCCCGTCGCCACGTCGAAGGCGCGCACACCAACCGCCGCGTCCAGCGTGAAGATCATGCCCTGCGCGATGATCGGGGTCGCCGTGATCGCCGACTCGGCCGAAGTCGAGACGCCGATGGATGTCTTCCAGGCGACCCCGAAATTCACGGAAGCGTCGATATTGCCCACCGCATTTTCAGGCGTGCCGCCGGGGTTGGGCCATGTCCCGACCTGGACCGCTGCCGGGATGCCGACCGCCATCCCGGCGAAGGCCGGGTCCTGCGCCAGTGAGTCCTGGCCCCGCGGCATGAGGGAAATGCGCTCGCCCGGAACGCGTGACACTTCCTTCTCGCCAAAGATCGATGTGGTGACCGATTCGATCGTGCTGCACCCGCCAAGCGAGATCAGGCAGGTCAGCCCTGCCATGCGCAGCAGGTTCAGGCGACGGGAGCGGAGGGCCGGCTTCATATACGGAACCTGATGATGTTAGCGGTTCTGCGGCGTAGGCGCAGGCGTAGCTGGTTCGGCGGGCTGAGCTGCGGGGGCCTCAGCCGGAGGCGCAGGCGGTGCAATCGCTTCAACCGGGATTTCGGCGCCGCCGCGCAGAAACGACGCCATTTTCCCGGCACGCTCGCGCATGCTCTGGGGAGCGGCCTCGTCTACCGCGATCGCCGCATAGGCAGCCGCGGCATCCTCGTTCTTTCGGGCGCGGAAATCGGCGAACGCCGACAGCTCGCGCGCTTCGAAGCGCCACGGATTGTCGTCGCCGATGAAAGGCGCCACACGGTTCTTAAGCACCTCGGGCGACTCGGTATCGGCCAGCGTAAAGGCTGCGCGAATCTGGGCCAGCGCCTTGAGACGGTCGTCTGCGCCGCTGGAAATGATCTTGTCGTAGACGGCGAGCGCGCCCTGCACGTCGTTCTTGGCCGCCAACAGCGACGCCTCACGAAACAACGCAAGCGTAGGATACCCTTCCCCGCCGGCGGCGGCGATTTCGCCATAGGCTTTCAGAGCGCCTTCGATGTCGCCGGACGCGGCCTTGTCGTCAGCGGCCGCGAAGGTTTCCCCGGCGAGTTCGCGATTCGCCTGCTGCTGGCCGCGCCACCACACAAAGCCAGCCGTCGCGGCAACCGCGAGAACGGCGACAGCCAGAAAAACAGAACCGTAGCGGGCCCAGACCTTATTGAGACGCTCGCGCCTCAGGTCCTCTTCGACCTCGTGAAAAATGTCTGTCAAAGCAACTGGTCCCGGAGTGGCACGCCCCGTGGGCGACCGGGAAGCTATAAATTGCCGCCGTGCGGCAAGCAAACGGCAAAAAAGACGGCGGACGCCCGACCGAACCCGCCGTTACGCACAACGCCCGCGTGTCTCGGACACCGCCCTTTCGCGCCGATTCCGCTGTGCGGACCCAGGTCGCGCTGCATTCCCGCAACATCGGGGGATTATGTCGCATTAACCGCCTGGCTGCGCTTGCAGGGGGAAGGGAACGGGTCCTAAATCATTGGTAATGAAACGGCTCCTCGCCCACGCTGTGTTGATCGCCGCGCTGACCCTACCCGGTCAGGCGTTGGCGGCTGACGTGTTCGCCGGTGACGGACGTGTTTTTTCCGGTATCGCCAGCGACCAGGGCGAAGGGCTGATCCTGCCCCAGACTCTGATGTCGGGCGGCGTGGCCGGATATGCGTCGACTTTTGACACGGGCTTAGGCGCGGAAGGGGCTGTGGTGATGATGGTCGGGGGCGGCCAGATCGCCGAGGGCCTGTCATCATTCCCTGCCGTCGAACCTCTGGGATTCGATGTGCAGACCCGGCTGACGGTCGGAGACATCGGATGGGGCCTGACGCCCTATGTCGGTGTCGGCGTTTCCGAAGCGCCGTCGAATGGACGTGTCTTCCAAGGCATCCCCACGCTGCTGCCCTTTGCGAGCGAGGGGTTCGGTATGCAGGGCGTCGCAGGTATCGCCTATCAGTTGATGCCGGGTGTCGGCGCCGGGCTCGAATACCGCTACCAGGGGTTCACGGCGTTTACGCCGGTCGCACGGGACGCGACCGACAATCAGACGATTATGATGAGGCTTGATCTGGGGCTGAACTGACCGCCCTTCCCGCGCGCCTTGAGTGTGCGCGCCTGCATTCGAACGAGATTGTTCCTGACGAGCGGGGGGCTTGCTCCTCAGGAGCCGCGCGGCCGCTGGACCACTGAGGGGTGAAGTCCGGCGGCCGTCGCCTTTTCTGGCACCAGGTTAGCGCAGGGAGCGGACGAAACCGTCCTTTGCGATGATGCAGGTGCGCGAGGCACCTCCAGCGTCGAGGCTGACCAGATAGCCGGCATCGACCACTTTCGATCCCGTCACCCGCACATCCGCGAGCGGAACGCCGAATTTTCGCGAGCCTTGCATGAGGCAGGTCGTTTCCGCGTCGGAGCGGGACAGTTCTGCCGGAGCGGTCGGCCCCGGCTTGGGCTGCGGCGTCGGGACCGAGGGCGAGCCGGGAGGCCCGGTCAGGGTGCCGCAAGCCCCCAGCATCAGCGAAACGGCGAAGATCGGCGCCATGCGCCGGGGGAACAACGGTGTCATGACGGGCACAACGCGGAGTTCCACGCCGGGTTCCCTAAGGCCTGGCAACAACCGGGGCATCAAAGGCGGCGCCTTCATGAGGCTGTTCGACGAGCCGGAAATGCCACCACTCGGCCTGGTAGGGTGCGAAGCCGTGTCTTTCCATCGCAGCGCGCAGCTTGGCGCGGTTGGCGGCGGCTTCAGGCGAAACCGTCGCGCCAATCGCGGAAAGCGGATCGAAACAGTCGAAGGCGGTGCCCATGTCGGGCAGGCCATCGTTCTGGGGCGCAGTGCAAGCCATCGGCTCGCCGCGAGAGGGCGACCGATAACCGCGCGGGGCGATGCCGAGGTCGACGACGCTGCCGCCGGAATGACCGGAATGCTCGGCGATGTAATCGTGCGCGACGAGCTTCTCGCGCTCTTCGTTCGGATAGAAGACCGGCTTCATGGTGTCCGGGCCGTTCCTGGTCCAGGCCATGAAGGCGGCGACCGCACGGGCGGGCCGATAGCAATCCCAGACGATGAGCCCAAGACCGTCTGCCGCCAGTTCGTCATCCACCGCGCGCAAAGCCTCTGCGGCCTTCGCAGTAAGCAGGCACTCAGCCGCTTCATAACCAGGCACGGGCGCGCCGGTGAAGTTGAACGCACCGGCGTAGCGGATGTCCTGGACGATCCCGGGTGCGATGTCGCGCAGATAGACGAAATCGACCGGCAGGGGAGCCGCCGCGACGGCGGCGCCGAGCATGAGCACCGCGATCATGCGCGCACCACCGCAAGCACATCATCGCCATAGCGATCCAGCTTGGCCTGGCCGATGCCCGAGATCGCGGCGAGAGCCTGATGCGAGCGGGGCGCCGACGCGGCGATTTCGGCGAGCGTGCGGTCGTGAAAGATCACATAGGGCGGCACGCCTTGCTCTGCCGCCCGCGCCTTTCGCCAGGCCCGCAAAGCCTCGAATCTGGAGCGGGCGCTGTCGGGCAGCTCGATCGACGCGCCCGCACCGCGCCGGCGCGGGTCGCCCGAGCGCGTTGTGGAATCGTAGGCGGCGAGCGCCCGTCGCACCGCCACGCGCGCCTCGCCGCGATAGACGGCGCGGACGGCATCGCGGTCGCCCAAGGCCAGCAGCGGCTTTCCGTCGTTATAGTCTTCGGACAGCAGACCTTCGAACAGCAGATGGTCGATGACGTCGCGCCACGCTGCAGGGGCGAGGTCCCGCCCGATGCCCCAGGTGCTGAGCGACGATTCATCCGGCCGCACGTCTTTGGTGCGAGCGGTCAGGTGGTCGATCACGCGGCCCCGGCCAAAGCGTTCGCCCAGGCGCTGAACCGCCGCGAGCGCCTTCTGCGCCGCTTCGGTGGCATCGATCATCTCAGGCTTGGCGAGGCAATTGTCGCAGACGCCGCAGCGCTCGACCTCCGCCTCGCCGAAATAGCGGCGCACGGCTTCAGGCCGGCATGTTCCGCCATCGAGCATGGCGAACAGACGGCGCACCTTCACCAGATGCGCCGCCTTGACCTGCTCGGGCATCGTCTTGCCGTCGAGCCGGCGAAGCGCCCAGGAGATGTCGGACGGGCCGAACAGCGTAATGCCGTCGGCAGGCTCTCCGTCGCGGCCGGCGCGTCCGATCTCCTGCCAGTAGGCTTCGAGCGACCCGGGCGGATCGGCATGGATGACAAAGCGCACATCCGGCTTGTCGACGCCCATACCGAAGGCAATGGTCGCGACCATCACCATGGCGTCTGCGGCCAGGAACTGCGCCAGACGCCGATCCCGCTCGGCCCCCTCGAATCCGGCGTGATAGGCGAGCGCGGTCAGCCCCTTCGCATTCAGCAATCCGGCAAGCCGCTCGCAGCCTTCGCGCGAGCCGCAATAGACGACGCCCGACAGGCCGCGGCGCGCTTCGACGAGCTCCACCACCCGTGCGTCGGTTCGCGCCCGTGACGCGCTTTCCTTACGTTCGGCGGAAAGACGGAGATTGGGCCGCGCGAAACTGTCGACGAAGACGAGCGCATCGTCGAGATGAAGGCTGCTGCGGATGTCGTCGCGTGTGCGGGCATCGGCCGTCGCGGTGACCGCGATGCGGGGAACGCTCGGGAAAAGGGCGCCGAGCTTGCCCAGCTCGCGGTAATCCGGCCGGAAGTCGTGTCCCCATTGGCTGACGCAGTGGGCTTCATCGATCGCAATGACCGAAAGCGTCACGCCTTTGAGGCGCTCGAGCATGCCGGGCGCGGCGAGCCCTTCCGGCGAAACGTAAAGCAGATCGAGTTCGCCCGCCGCAACTTCCCGCCAGACGGCGGCGCGCGCATCGGCGCTGAGCCCGGAATCTAGCCGAGCGGCACGGATTCCCTGTTGCCGCATCGCTTCGACCTGGTCGGTCATCAGGGCGATCAGCGGGGAAATGACGAGTCCGATGCCGGCGCGCAATACGGCCGGGATCTGATAACAGACGCTCTTGCCGCCGCCGGTCGGCAGAACAGCGAGGACATCGCGTCCCTTGAGCACGGCGGCGACGATATCCGCCTGCAACCCGCGAAAGTCGGGATGGCCCCAATGGCGGCGCAGGAGAGCGCGGGCCGGCTCAAGGGGGTCGAATCGAATGGCGGCGTTGGTCATGCCGTCGCGGTTGTGCGGCATCGTCGCGCCATGCGCTAGAGTGGACGGCACAAGGAGACGCACATGACGGGCAAGATCAGGGTCGGGATCGGCGGGTGGACGTTCGAGCCGTGGCGCGGGGTGTTCTATCCGGACGGTCTGCCCCAGAAAAAAGAGCTGGAGTTCGCGTCGCAGGCGCTCACCTCGATCGAGATCAACGGCACCTATTACTCGACCTTCAAGCCCGACAGCTGGCGCAAATGGCGCGAAGAGACGCCGGACAATTTCGTGTTCGCGGTGAAGGCTTCGCGGTTCTGCACCAATCGGCGCGTGCTTGGCGAGGCCAAGGACTCGATCGGAAAGTTCCTGAACCAGGGCCTGAGCGAGCTGGGGCCGAAACTGGGGCCGATCAACTGGCAGTTCATGGCGACGAAAAAATTCGATGCGACCGACTTCGCGTCGTTCCTGAAGCTGCTGCCCGAGACGCTGGACGGGCTGACGCTGCGCCACGCGGTGGAGGTACGCAGCCCGTCTTTCGTGACCAAGGAGTTCGTGACGATGGCGCGCGACCACAACGTGGCCATCGTGACCGCGAAGGACGAGGCGTTTCCCGAGATCGACGAACGGACGGCGGACTTTACCTATGCCCGGTTCATGGCGACGTCGGACGACCTGGCCGAAGGCGTCAGCAAGACGGAGCTGACGGCGCTCGGGAAACAGGCCAGGGCCTGGGCGGAAGGCGGCGACGTGTTCGCCTATTTCATCTCCGGCGCGAAAGTGCGCAACCCTGCCGCCGCGCAGGCGCTGATCAAGCTGCTGGCGAAGGGGTGAAACGGCCGGCATAGCCAAGGCGTACCAGTGTCAGCATCAGCAGGAAGGCGGCGCTGGACAGGAAGATGTGCCACAGGAAGTGGGAGCCCTGATCGAGATGGGCGCAGGCCTGGGCATCAAGGCTACGCGCTGTAAGCGCGATGAGGGCGAACCCCAAAGCTGCGACGCCCGTCATCGCCGCGCTGCGCGACACCGCGACGGTGCGCGCGACGAGCCAGACGCCGACCAGAACAACGACGCCGCCGCGCAGGATCGCCCAGCCGCCGGGCAGATCGAGGTCGATAAAGCGGGCGATGAAGGGGAAGGCGATGAGGACGCCGAGCGCAACGGCGGCCTGCCAGAGCGGCGCGACCTTGCGGGCCCACAGGAAGGCAGCGACCGCGACAAGCACCAGCGCCGGCCAGACGTCGAGCGCGAGCGCCCAGCGCGTGCGCAGGCCGTGCCACAACACGCTGCCTGCGCCGTTGAGCACCAGAAGGGCGCCGAGCACGAGCAGCACCGCAGGCGGCGGGCGATAACGCAGCGCCAGCCCCAAGGTCAGAAGGCCAAAAAAGACGATGACGAAACTGGAGATGGCGTTCCAGGGCTCGACCGGGAAAATGCCATTGATCAGAGCTGGCGTTTCGCAATATTGCGGGCCGAAGCGTTCCATCAAGACCGACTGTTTGCCGAAGAGATCCCGATCATACGAGCGGCCAGGTCTTCAGGTCGATATGCCGGCCCTGCCCCACAAGGCTGTGCACGAGCACGATCTCGCGAACCGGCCAGCTGATCGGGTCGATGGGCGTTTCCGGCACCGGCGTGCGATCATAAAGCAGCGTGACATGCGGCGTGAAGGATGACTTGCCCGCGCCGACAAGGCCGACGCGCCTCATCTCCGAGACCAGCAATTTCTGCAGGAAACGCAGCCCCATCACGCCGTCACCTCCGCCCAGGACCAGCGGCATGCCGCCCGGCTTGCCCTTGAAGGAATACATCCGGTCGAAGGTGACGTGCAGCGGCCGCGCCTGGAGCGATGCCATCGCGCGGCTGGCGGTTTCGACAAGAGCGGAATCGTAGTCGCCGACCAGAGCGAGCGTCGCGTGGAGACGCTCTTCCGGAATGGCCGCGCCCTTGAGGCCGAACAGATCGCGCGAGCGGTGCGTCAGCCGCGAAATCTCGCTGGCGATCGCCGGCGGCGGTCGAACCGCAAAAAACAACGTCTCGGCGGGCATCGGTGGACGGCTGACCTCGGCACTCATCTGACATCTCACATTCCACACAAAGAACATAAAGAGAACTTTTGTAGCCGGCAAGGGCTGCGATAGAGCTTGGTCATGCGACGCCCCGACATCGACTCGCTGAAGCGTTCTGCCCTCGCCTATCTCGCCCGCTACGCCGCCAGCCGGGCGATGCTGCGCGAGGTGCTGGGGCGGCGCGTCCGGCGCTGGGCGCGGGCGACAGGCGCGGCCGAGGATGGGGTGGCCGCCGCCCTGCACGCGGCGGACGAGGCCGTTGAGGCCGCGGCCCGCGCCGGGCTGGTGGACGATGCCCGCTTCGCGGCGGGGCGGACGGCGACGCTGGTGCGGCGGGGATGGCCCGAGCGGCGGATCAGGGCGGCGCTGGGGCAGAAGGGCATCGACGGCGAAACGGCGCGGACCGCGCTGGCGGAGGCGGAGCTGGACGATTCGGCGGCGGCCCGGCGCTTTGCAGCGCGGCGGCGGCTGGGGCCGTGGCGCAGCGCCGGCGCGCGTGCCGAGCGGCGGGAGAAGGACATCGCGGCGATGATGCGGGCCGGTTTCTCGCTGACCCATGCGCGGGCGGCGATCGACGATACGGTATCGGAGCACTCCAGCGACGAAATGGACGGTTGAACCCGGCGGCGCTGCGCCTTTCCCTTGGCGAAAATATCGGGGAGGCGAGTATGAGCGTTTCTGAGGAGTCGCAGACGGAGACAGAGGGGCGCGGCACACTGCCGAAGGTGCGGGAGATCGGCTTTTCCGCGCCATTCGGATGGCTGGCGGGGGCGTGGCGGGACCTGTGGCGGGCGCCCGTGCCGTGCCTGATCTATGGCGTGGCGATGGCGGCGGTGAGCGCAGGACTGGTGGCGCTGCTGGTGGTGACGAACGCCTCGTTCCTGGCGCTGTCGCTGACATGCGGGTTCGTGTTCGTGGCGCCGATGCTGGCGATGGGGCTGTATGAGGCGGGCCGTGTGCTGGAGGCCGGCGGGCGGCCGACGCTGACGCAGATGGTGTTCGTCAAACGGGCGTTCTCGAGCGACGCGGCGTATCTGGGGCTGTTCCTGCTGCTGATCTATCTGCTGTGGGGGCGGATCGCGCAGCTGGTCTATGGCCTGTCGACCTGGCACCTGCACGACACGGTGGAGAAGTTTGTGACGTTCGCCCTGACCACCGGCGAGGGGCACGACATGCTGATGACCGGCACAATGATCGGCGGGGTGATCGCCTTTTTCGTCTATATGAGCGTCGTGGTGGCGGCGCCGATGCTGCTGGACCGGCGGACCAATGTGTTTGCAGCGACGGTGACCAGCTTTACCGCGGTGGCGGCCAATCCCGGGCCGATGCTGGTGTGGGCCGGGATCATTGTGACGCTGCTGCTGGCGTCGGCGGCGACGGGGTTCGCGGCGTTCATCATCGTGTTCCCTCTGCTGGGGCTGGCGAGCTGGCGGGCCTACCGGGCGCTGGTGGATGAGGGCAGCGGGGCCGACCAGACCTCGAGGTGACCCTTGCGCTCGACCCGGCGGAGGGTGCGCAGGGTGAGGAGGTCGGCGAGGCCCGTTTCCGCGAGGAGCGCCTGCATGGCCGCGCGATCTTCCGGGGCGGCGGCGTCGACCGCGTCCTGGATCTTCTGCAGGAGGTAGAGGCGGTAGGGCATGACCGCGACGGTGACCGGCACGCCGCGCCAGAGGAATTCGGCATGGCCGATGATGCGGGTTTCGGTGCGCTCGAGCCCCGATGTGCCGGGCGCGATGTCGGGCCGGGCGGCGAGCCATGCGTTGGCAAAGCCGACATAGGCGCGGATTTCGGGAAGGTAGTCGTCGGCGATGAAACGCAGCAGCGCCATGAGGGTTTCGGGCACGGCGTCGGCGGCGAAGAGATCTTCGGGCGGGCGGCCATATTCGCCGGCGTCGTGATCGGCGGCGTTCATGCGCTCGGTCCAGCGCCAGACGCGGAAGGCGGCTGATTTCATGAGCGCGGCGGGCGCGGGATCGCGCGCCAGATGGGCGTAGAGCGGCGCGATGAGGCCGAAATCGCCGATGGTGGGGCGGCCGCCCAGCAGATAGGGCGCGGCGGCGAGATGGGCGTCGAAGAGCGCGAGGAACTCGGCATAGGCGGCCTCGACCGCCGGGATCGACTCATCCGACACGCCGAAGCTGGCCATCGCCTTGCGCATACGGGTGGAGGCCATGTCGAAGACCGCGGCCGCGACATCGGGCCCGGCGCCGGTGGGCGCGAGGGCGGCGGGAAAATCGGCCGCGAGGAAGGCGCGGTTCTGGGCGTCGAAATTCCAGCGATAATGCATGGCGGGGCGCAGCAGCCCCTCGCCGCCGAACAGCTCGAAGATGTGACCGATGAGGCGGTGGCGGGGCGTGGGGGCATGGACGCCCCAGCGCGGCGTGACGCCCGGCGCGTGGCCGCCATCGAACCAGGCGATGATGTCGGAGCCATCCTGCACCAGCGCGCCCTCGGCGGTCTGCAGCACGGGGATGATCCAGCGGCCGAGCGCGGGCACGATGCGCTCGCGGAATTCCGCCTCCCCCGCCGCTGCGTTTTCGAAGGGGATGGACTGCTTGATGAGATAGGACCGCGCCTTGCCGGTGTAGAGCGAGCCGGGGGTGCCATAGAGGCGGAACGGGGCGGCGGCGGACGGAGCGGACATAGGCGGGCGGCTTTCCTGGCGCGTGTTGGTCTTATGGCCGCGCGGAGGCGCGGAGGCCGGACTGTCGATTGTGGCACGCCCCGCGTCAATATCTCGCGCCCGTCAGGCCGCCCGGCCGGGGTGGGGTTGTTTTCATGTTTTTCCACCCCCCTCCCCCCTCCTCCTCCTCCTCAGTCGCCGCCTGGGGCTGGGGCCGAGCCTGCGCCTGCGCCTGCGCACGCGCGCTCGGGGCATTCGTTGGCGCGGGCGGGCATTCGTTTGCCGGTTTTCGCCAGGGCGGGCGTTCGTTGGTCTTCGTTTGTCACTGAAGCCTCACGCTGCCCGCGCCCTCTGCCGCGCTCTGGGCCAGCCGGGATGGCGGGCCACCACCCGATATAGGGCGCGAGCCATATCAGGACAATAGTCTTATCGGAATTTCCCGTTGCGGGCGACGGCGCGCCCTAGCCCGGGGAGGCGGATTTCAGGAGGGCGAGTTCGGCGCGGAGGGTATCGCGTTCGGCCTCGGCGGCGTGGAGGCGTTGCCAGAGGGGAGCGGCGACCCGGGCCACCTCGGCTTGCGTGAAGCGCGGGGTGATGTGCTGGGGGCAGTTCCAGTCAAATGCCCAGGTCAATTAGTGGCGCATCGCCTTATCGAAAAACCGGCGTCCACTTTTTCGGGCGATGCGCGGCTGAATCACGATGCCGCGCTCGACGCGGGCGGCGTAGGCGGCGTCTTCCAGGCGGGTGAGGGTTTCGGGGTCGTCGGCCTGGCGGGCGTGGCCGATGAGTTTCAGCCGGCGCTGGTGCGGGATAATTCCCAAGAGGATCAGCGAGACGCGGTCGTTCCCGTTCAGGTTGCCGACGCTGACATATTGGCGGGCCCAAGGAAATCGGCGAAGCCGAGCGTGCGGTCGTCCAGACATTTGAGGAACCCCGGCGGGGCCCAAGATGCTGGACATAGGGCCAGCCGGTTTCCGAGACGCTGGGTAGACAAGAAACTGTCGCGCGCGGCGATGAAGGCGCGCTCGGCCTCGCCCAGCGTATCGCGCGGATCGGCCTGAGGCGCATCCAACCGCTCATAGGCCCGGCGCGAACCCTCAGCCTCCTGCACCGCCCGCACGGCCGGGGTGAACATGAGCTGGGAGAAGCGGCGGGTCATGGTTGGGGGATCGATTTTTGTCGCCAATAGAATTTGTGGTGACGGACATCGGCGTTAGTCAGCCGCAACCGGCAAATGTCACCGTGCGTGTGCAATACCCCTATGTCCTTAGGACATAGGGGTATTGCACACGTTCGTCAACCCCGCCCAGAAAATACTTGACATTGGCATGATACGAGGTGCATACGTCCTAAGGACGTATGCACCTCGTATCATATCATGCTATTCTCTGAAGCTTTCCAATTAATGGTAGAGCGACTGCGGAAGCCAGTCACAACCGAATATGAATTGTTCCAGATTGGCTGGAGATTAGCTTACAGCGGAAAATTTGACAACCTTCCAATGTCGCGGGTTCCGAAGACCTGGGACAAGGCGAGACTCAACTCAGCTATAAAGATTTTGCGCCGAAAGCGCGTAATTGTTGAAGATCATGATTTTAAGTCCGGCGTTTGGCGAATAGTGCAAGCGACATCAGCAGGTACGGCTGAGGAAGTCTGTTGTTTGTCCGATCCATTCTGCTACGTTTCGCATCTCTCAGCAATGCAGCGTTACGGGCTTACCAATAGATCTCCACATTCATTACATCTCACAACTCCAAGTCGCCCCATATGGAGCGGCCTTCGCGACGAACAGTTTGAAAAACACTATGCTGACTATCCGTATCTCGATCGCTTAAAACTGTTACACTATTCGCCCAATGACATTGTTAGAGGACAACGGGTAATAATTCACGTATCTTCCAGCCCTGCGGCCCCAATTCTCGATAGAACTACTAACGGGCGAATAGCTTCTATCGGGCGGACGTTCTTAGACATGATATCCGAGCCACATTTATGTGGAGGAATGCCCCATGTTGTTGACGCTTGGACGAACCACGCCAACGCCTGGATCGACCAGATCATTCCTGAAATCGACAAATCATCACATAAGTTGACGAAAGTCCGCGCAGGCTACCTGATAAGCGAAAGACTCGGACTCTCAGACCATCGAGTGGAAGCTTGGAAAAACTTTTCGCAGAGAGGCGGATCACAGAAGCTTGACCCCGAAAAGCCGTATTCTAAACTTTTTTCGGAAACGTGGAAAATCTCTATAAACGTCCAAGATAGCGATGATGACTGACATCGAACCACCCGACGCCCCTGAATATCAAGAAGCCATTGAAGTCGATATTGCCACTTGGGTAGCCTCGGCGGCCGCGAACCCTACCCTGCATAGAGACCGACAAGTTATCGAGATTTTTCTTTCGGCCGTAGGTCTCTCTCCGTCCCTAAACGGAAACTTGTACCTTAAAGGTGGCACGCTGATGTCACTTGCATTCCAAAGCCCGCGCGCGACATCTGACATTGATTTTACGTCCACACACGACCCTGATCATTTCGTCGAACAAGAACTTGCAATATTGAATTCTTCATTATCGACCGCAGCAATTTCAGCGGGTTATCCCGATCTTGTTTGCAAAGTTCAAGGATTTACTAAACGTCCCAAGCCATCAATGTTTGGGGCCGCAAATTTTCCGGCAATACAGCTCAGAATTGCCCACGCTCGCCGAGGGACGCAAGAAGAAGATAAGCTTCATAAAGGTCAAGCACCGAGAGTTCTCGACGTCGATATAAGCTTCCGAGATCACGTCTACGAAGCGTCCGAAGTCATACTTCATAATGCAAACATTACTATCTCATCTTTCTCTATTAATGAACTCATTGCGGAAAAACTAAGGGCTTTACTGCAGCAAAAGATCCGAAGAAGAAATAGACGCCAAGATGTCTATGACATTTCCTTGCTTTTATCTTCAAACACCTTCACAGATGACGATAAATCTTCAATACATTCGATATTTGTTAAGAAATGTCGCAGCCGAAGTATATTTCCAGATATCAATTCTCTTGCCGATACCGAGGTCTATGCGTTGGCGAAGACTGAATGGAATACGCTGAAACTTGAACTGGGAGATCTGCCTGATTTCGACACCAGCTTCGCCGCGATCCGAGAGTTCTACGAACAATTGCCTTGGTAAATTCAACGCGCACCCTCTCCCCTCACCCCCTCAACACCTTCTCCATCGGCCTGCCCTTCGCGAGTTCGTCCACGAGTTTGCCGAGGATGCGGATCTCGCGCATGAGGGGCACGTCGATGTTTTCGATGCGGACGCCGCAGATGACGCCCGTCACCTGATCGCGGGCGGGGTTCAGCTTGGGGGCCTTGTCAAAGAACTCGGCGAAGGAGAGGCCCTTGGTCAGCGCGGCCTGGAGCGATTTCTCGGTGTGGCCGGTGAGCCAGCGGAGGACCTGATCGAGCTCGGCCCTGGTGCGGCCCTTCTTTTCCGACTTGGTCTGATAGGCGGGGTAAACCTTGGCCACGGGCATGGCGAAGATGCGGTGGTTGGGGTCGGTTTTCATCTGCGGGAGATTGGGGGAGAGGGGCCTTTTCCTGCAAGGCCCCCTTCCGGCCGTTGGCCACCTTCCCAAGAGTTCCAAGTGCGAACACGCTGGCGCGTGCTTCGCGTGGGGGAAGGCGCTCACGATCTGGCTTAGGCGTGCTCCGTCAAACCCCACCCGTCATCGCTGCGCGATGCCACCCTCCCCTGAAGGGGAGGGATGGAAGCTATGCCCCCATCCCCTGCTTCGAAGGGACTTCCCCCGCAAGCGCAGGGGAAGACATGGGCAGGGGCGCTCTATGTCACGCCCCCTCCACCATGCTTCGCATGGTCCCCCTCCCCCGCTTCGCAGGGGAGGATCAAGGCAGTGCCCCCATCCCCGCTTCGCGGGACTTCCCCCGCAAGCGCGGGGGCAGATCACATCACGACTTCGCCCCAGGGGGCGAAGTCATTTTCACTCCCACTCGATGGTGCCGGGGGGTTTGCTGGTGACGTCGTAGACGACGCGGTTGATGCCGCGGACTTCGTTGACGATGCGCGTCGCGGCGCGGCCGAGGAAGTTCATGTCGAACGGGAAGAAGTCGGCGGTCATACCGTCCGTCGAGGTGACGGCGCGCAAGGCGCAGACCTGATCGTAGGTGCGGCCGTCGCCCATCACGCCCACCGTGCGCACGGGCAGCAGCACGGCGAAGGCCTGCCAGATCTTGTCGTAGAGGCCCGCTTTCCGGATTTCCTCAAGGTAGATCGCGTCGGCCTGGCGGAGGATGTCGAGCTTTTCGCGCGTCACGCCGCCGGGGAGGCGGATGGCGAGGCCCGGCCCCGGGAAGGGGTGGCGGCCGACGAAGGCCTCCGGCAGGCCGAGCTCGCGGCCCAGGGCGCGGACTTCGTCTTTGAACAACTCGCGCAGGGGCTCGACGAGCTTCATGTTCATGCGCTCGGGCAGGCCGCCGACATTGTGGTGGCTCTTGATGGTGACCGAGGGGCCGCCGGAGAAGGAGACGCTCTCGATCACATCCGGGTAGAGCGTGCCCTGCGCCAGGAAGCCGGGGGCGCCTTTGCCGTCTTGCCCGATCTTCTTGGCTTCTTCCTCGAAGATCTCGATGAAGAGGCGGCCGATGGTCTTGCGCTTTTTCTCGGGGTCGGCCTCGCCTTCCAGCG
>JAKOQZ010000103.1 GCA_029778105.1 Pseudomonadota bacterium
ATTTCGCGACGAGATCGGCGTCGATGGGCTTGATCGTCGCCATGTTGACGACGCGGGCGTCGATGCCCTCGCGGGCCAGCAGGTCGGCGGCTTCACGCGCGCGCGCGACTTCCACGCCGCAGGCGATCAGCGTCACGTCGCCGCCATCGCGCAGGATGTGGCCCTTGCCGATGGTGAAGACATGGCCGTCGCCATAGACGGTGCGCGCCGGGCTGCGGCCGGTGCGCATATAGACGGGTCCGGCGAAATCCAGCACGGCATGGGTCGCCAGCGCCATTTCGGTGCTGTCGGCGGGCGAGATGACGGTCATGCCGGGAATGGCGCGGAAGGCGGCGAGATCTTCCAGCGCCTGCGCCGAGCCGCCATCGGGACCGACATCAAGGCCGGGATGCGAAGCGACGATTTTCACATTGCGCTTCGCATAGGCGATGGAGAGCCGCGCCTGTTCGATGGCGCGCAGGCAGAAGACGGCGAAAGTGGTGACGACGGGCACGAGGCCGGTCGCGGCCATGCCGCCCGCGACGGCCATCATGTTCTGTTCGGCGATGCCGAACTGGAAGAAGCGGTCGGGATGCGCTTTGCGGAAATGATGCAGCCCCGTGCCGCCGGCAATGTCGGCGTCGAGCGCGACGACGCGCTTGCGGGTTTCGGCGGCGGCGGTGAGCGCCTTGCCGAAGGCTTCACGAAGGCTGTCGCCCGACGAGGCGATGAGGGAGGGTGCGCTCATCGTCAGGCCATCCATGCTGCGATGTCGGCGTCGCCCGCGCCGAGCTGGACCAGCGCGTCGCGGGTTTCCTCCGGCTTCATCTTCACGCTGCCGTGCCAGAGCGGCTGGTCTTCCATCCAGGAGACGCCCTTGCCCTTGATCGTGTGGCAGATGAGGACGGTAGGGCCTGCCGCGTGCGCCGCCGCCTCGGCCAGAGCCGCCAGCAGCGAGGGGATGTCGTGGCCGTCGAGTTCGACGGCGTGCCAGCCGAAGGCGCGCCATTTCGCGGCGAAGGGCTCAAGCCCCATGATGTTGGCGTTGCGGTCGTCGGACTGCAGCTTGTTGTAATCGACGAGGGCGCAGAGATTTGCGACCTTGTGGTGCGCGGCGCTCATGGCCGCTTCCCACACCTCGCCCTCCTGGCACTCGCCATCGCCCAGCAGCGTATAGACGCGCGCGGGGATCGCCTGGAGGCGCAGGCCCATCGCCATGCCGAGCGCGGCGGAGAAGCCCTGGCCGAGCGAGCCGGTTGAGGTTTCGGACAGCGGCAGATCGAGAACGTGCGGGTGGCCCTGGCTTGTCGTGTTCATCTTGCGCAGCGCCAGCGGCACGTCGTCGGCGACATAGCCCATCGCCGCCCACACGGCGTAGAGCGCAGGCGCGGCGTGGCCCTTGGAGAGCACGAAGCGGTCGCGGCGCGGATCGTCGGCGTTGCCGCCGGGAATGTTGAGTTCGCAGGCATAGAGCGCGGCGAGAATGTCGGCGCATGACATCGCGCCGCCCGGATGGCCCGACCCGGCGCGATAGATGCCGGCGATCGCCAGCTGCCGCGTGCGGGCGGCGATGGCCGTAGCGGCGGCGACGGCCGGGGTCGGCGCGGCGTCGATGATGGCGGCGAGTGTCATGGGCGATCCGAGCGATTCAGCCGCCGGAGTGTCGTTAATCGCGGTTACCGCGCCGTTAACGTGCGTTAACGGCGGCCGGGTGCGCGGCTTGTGGGTGCTGGAAAACCGCCAGTCCGGCGGCCGCCACGAGCCGCAGCAGGCCGGGATCGAGCGGGGTCGGGTTTTCCTTGGCGATGGTCGTGTCGCGGGCGACAGCGGCCATCAGCGCATCGAGCGACGGCGGCGTCGCCTCGAAGGCGGCGGCGATGGCGTCGTCGACCTTCAGCGCGCCGAAGGCCTCGCGCCAGGCGGCGACGAAGGCGTCGGACGACCAGGGCGCGCCGGCGGGCGCGACCGCGTCGGCCATGCGCCAGAGGGGCGCAGCGTCATCGGCCACGGCGTGTTCGTAGAGCGCCATGACGGGCGCGAGAAAGACGCGCAGGGTGGCCGGGTGCGGCAGGTTCACCTGCGCCGACAGCGCCTCGCCCAGCGTATGCATCAGCCCGGTGCGCACATTCGAGATCGCGACGCCTGCCATGGCGGACGCTTCCATCAGGGCGAGGCGCTGGGCGGGGGAGAGCGGGCGGTCCGCCGCGAGTTCGGGCAGCACGGCGAGAATGCGCGGCAGATGCGTGAGGGTGAGGGCGGCGGTGAAGCTGCTCTTCTCGCCCCGTGCGATGAAGCTCTCCCAGAGATGGATCGCCGCATCGAAGGCGCCGAGCAGCAGCAGGCGCGGCGGCGCGGCGGCCAGCAGGCCGGGATCGAGCAGCGTCAGATCGGGGACGAGGCTCCACGCGCGCGTCGCGATCTTCGCGCGGCTGGCGGGATCGGCGAGAATGAAGAAGCGGCTGGTCTCGGAGCCCGAGCCTGCGGTCGTCGGCGCGGCGATCAGCGCGGGCGCGCCGCCGTCGCGCGGCACGTCGCGGACGGCGAAGCTGCCATGGCGCAGATGCGCGGTGACGGCCTTGGCGATGTCCAGCGTCGCGCCGCCGCCGAGCGCGAGCACGGTTTCCGGGTTCGACGGCGCGATGCGGCGCAGGATCGCTTCGGCGTCCTCGGCGCGCGGTTCGCGGCAGACGAGCGCGAGCGGCGCATCGGCGGCGAGGACCAGCGGATGATCGGCGAAGGCGGCGTCGGCGATGATGGCGAGGCCGCGCGGGCGTTCGCCGTTCAGCCAGCCGGCGAGGACGCCTTCGCCCGCGACGATGCGCCCCGGCCAGTGAAAGCCATGGCGCTGGGGCGTGTTGTAGAGCCGCTCATACACCGCAGCGGCTCTCGTGGACGCAGAACAGCTCGCACTCATAGGCCGCCGCCGGGTGGTGGCCGAGATAGATGCGATAGCCCGGGCACAGCGCATCCAGCAGCGCCGGGATGCGCCAGAGATGATCCGGCGCGTGATAGGCCGCGACGGCGAGGCCGGGTCTGTCTCGGTTGAGGACCGCGCGCGCGCCTTCAAGGGCCGCCGGATCGTGGCCTTCGATGTCGATCTTGATGAAGTCGATCCGGGTTTCGGCGAACAGGCGGTCGAGCGTTTCGATGCGGATGGCGGCGCGGGCGCCGGGCTTGCCGCGCAATGTCGCGCGGGCGTCGGGCGCGTCGTCCTCGCTGTCCAGTTCGGCGGTGGCGGGCTCGCTGCCGGCGCCGAAGGGAACGGGCGTGATCAGAGGGCCGAGCTCATGGGTATCGATGGTGCGCTGAAGCGCCGCCAGATTCTGCGGCAGCGGTTCGAGCGCGCTGACGCGGGCCTTTCCGTCCAGGCGCTTCAGATAGGCCAGCGCGCTGTCGCCGTCATAGGCGCCGACATCGACGATGTGATCGCCGGGGCGGGGGCCGAGATCGGGCGCGCGATAGTCGTAGAAGCCGGCAAGGCGCGGATTGCGGCGAAGGCTGAGCGGGTCCATCGCCCAGCGATAGGCGGTCAGCGCGGCGAGATAGGCGCGGCTCTCGTCGTCGGCCAGGCGGGTGGGCAGCGCATCGAACGCGGCGTCGGCTTCGATGAAGGCGGCGCGGCCGAAATGATCCGCGAACATCGGCGAGACGAACGGGAAGACGAGCCCCGCCGGGACGCCCAGCGCGCCCAGCTGTTCGGCGATCTCGCGCTGATAGACCGAGGTGATGACGACGGCGGTGGCGCCGTCGAGCAGGCGCGCGATGTCGGCCGGCGCGATCACCGGCCTGTGGCGGAAGAGCGTGCCCTGTTTCGCGGCGCTGTTGTCGGCATAGGCGATGACGTCGATGCCGAAGCGTTCGAGAACCTTCTCAGTCTCGAAGGCGCTGGCGCCGGCGCCGAACAGAATGGCGTGGCGGAACGTGGCGAGCCAGGTGATGTCGCGCGGGGCGCCCAGATGCGACAGGTCGAGAGGGGCGCGTTTCTTCAGGGCGGTCATGGCTTCACGGCGATCACGGTCGCCTCGCGGCCGATGCCGGCGGCGGCCAGCGCGCCATAGAGGCGGCGGCGCACGTCGCCGATGCCGGCGGCTTCGAAGGCGAGGTCGAAATTCATCCGCCGCCGGTGGCAGGCCTTTCCGGTGGCGGGGTCGGCGACATAGTCGTCGCCCATCAGCAGGAACGCCTCCATCGGGAACGAGGTGAGGCGGTCCACGGGCTTGAGGCCGAGCCGCGTCAGCAGCGCTTCGAGGCTGTCGAAATCGAAATAGTTGAGATGGTGCGGCGGCGCGATCCACCAGGGCGCGTGGCCCTTGCCGTCCTGCGCGGCGATCTGGAGCGGGCTGAAATCGTTGGGCACGGTGAGGCACATGACGCCGCCGGGGTCCATCTGGTCGCGCGCGGCGGCCAGCATGTCGATCGGGTCGGGGATGTGCTCCAGCACATTGGTGGCGGCGATGACGTCGGCGCGGGGCAGGCCGTGCGCCAGAGCGTCGGCGAAGGTGCGGTTGTGGACGGTGAGGCCGCGGCCCTGCGCGAACGCGGCGGCCTGGCGCGACGGCTCGACGCCGATGGCGGTGAAGCCGCGGGCGGCGGCGGTTTCAAGGAAGAAGCCGGGGCCGGAGCCGATCTCGACCAGCGTGCCGGCGCTGCGGCCGAGCGCCCGCGCGATCGCGTCGAGCCGGTCTACCTGGAAGAGGCGCGCCCATCGCTGGTCGGCGTCCGCGTCGGCGAGATAGGTGGGCTTGGCGTCGGCGTAATAGTTTTCGGCATATTCGCGTGCCAGCTGCGCCGGGCTGGGCAGCGGCACGGCGTGGCGGAATCCGCATCGCGCGCAGGACAGGATGTCCATGCCGTTGGCATGGCCCACCACCGGCCCGGCATGGCCGTTCCAGCTTACAGACGGCGCGCGTGCGGGCGCGGCGGCGCTCATGGGTTGCCTTCCCCCGTTTCCATGACATTCGCCGCCGTCGCGCTTGAGAATTCGTTAACGCGAAGCGCCGATGCTGACGATTCATTGACCATAAGCGGCGCGTTCCCGGCCGATGTCCGTTCATTTCTGCGCAGAAGTCTCGTCCAACCACGCCCGCGATCCGGCGCGCTGCCATGCCTTCGTGGATGCGGCGGCGGCGGCGGGGTGCGACTCGGTGAAGTTCCAGCTGTTCCGCGTGGACGAGCTGTTCGCGCCGGAAATCCTGGCGAAGAGCGAGAAGCACCGCGCGCGGGCCGCATGGGAGCTGCCGGAGGATCTGCTTCCCGCCATCGCAGGCCGCTGTGCGGAGAGGAACATCCAGTTCGCCTGCACGCCGTTCTATCTCGGCGCGGTCGCGGCGCTGGAGCCCTATGTCGCGTTCTACAAGATCGCGTCGTACGAGTTGCTGTGGGACGACCTGCTGATCGCCTGCGCGCGAACGGGCAAGCCGGTGGTGCTGTCGACCGGCATGGCGACCATCGACGAGATCCGCCACGCGGTCGGCGTGTTGCGCGGCGCGGGGGCCAGCGCCATCCGCCTGCTGCACACGGTGTCGGCCTATCCGACGCCGCCTGGGGAAGCCAATCTCGCCTCGATCGATTTCATCCGCCGCCTGACGGGATGCCCGGTCGGCTGGTCGGACCACACGGTGAGCCCCGGCGTCATCCATCGCGCGGTGCATCGCTGGGGCGCGGGGTTCGTGGAGTTTCATCTCGATCTCGACGAGACGGGCGCGGAGTACGCAGCCGGGCATTGCTGGCTGCCGCATCAGATCGCGCCGGTGATCGCCGCCGTGCGGCAGGGCGAGGCGGCCGACGGCGCCGGGCTGAAGACCGCCGCGCCTTCGGAGCTGGCGGATCGCGACTGGCGGGCCGATCCGGCGGACGGGCTGCGGCCGCTGAAAGCGGTGCGTGCGGGGTTCGGGGCATGAAGCTGACGCGCATCGCCGCGATCGTTCAGGCGCGCATGGGCTCGTCGCGCCTGCCGGGCAAATCGCTGATGGAGCTGGCGGGGATGCCGCTGGTCGGCCATGTCATCCACCGGCTGAAAGCCTCGCGCCGGATCGCCGCCATCGTGCTGGCGACCAGCACCAATCCGGCCGACGACGCGCTGGCGGATTGGGCGGCGGCGAACGGCATACGCTGCGTGCGCGGGTCGGAAGACGACGTGCTGGGCCGCTTCGCGCTGGCCGCCGAGGCGTGCGATCCCGACATCATCGTGCGGGTGAACGCCGACGCGCCGCTGATCGACGCGGCCTTCATCGACGCGATGCTCGACGCGATGATCGCCGAAGACGCCGACTTCGTGATGCTGGCGCCGGGCACGCGCGCGCTTCACGACGGCGTCGATCCGATGAGCCGCCGCGCGCTCAATCTCATGCTGGACGAGGCGCGCGACGATCCGGTGGCGCGCGAGCACGTGACCGGCTGGCTGAAGCTCAACGCGCATCGCATCAAGGTGGCCTATATGACGCCGGACCCGGCTTACGATTTCGAAGGCGCGCGGCTGTCGGTGGATACGCCCGCCGACGCCGCGTTCGTCGAAGCGGTCTATGACCGGCTGAACGCGCAGGCGGGCGAGGCCTCGCTGACCGATCTCATCGGGCTGCTGCGCCGCGACCGCTCGCTGCTCGCGATCAACGGCCATGTGCGGCAGAAGAGCCTGAATGCGGCCAGCGGCACCGTTCTGGTCCGCTGCGACGGCGGGGCCGAGCTGGGCCTCGGGCATGTGAAGCGCTGTCTGGCGCTGGCCCGCGCGCTGCGCGACGACCAGGGCTTCGGCGTCGTCTTCGCGATGATCGGCGACGATCGCGCCGCCGGGCTGGTGGAGGCCGAGGGTTTCCGCGTCGGGCGGATCGACGGGGCAGACGAGCGCGGCGGCATCGCGGATCTGGCGCGTCGGACGGGCGCCGCCGCGCTGGTGCTGGATGTGCGCACCGGCCTCAGCCGCGCCGATGTCGCGGCGCTGCGGGGCGAGCTGCCGCTGATCGTGGCGCTGGACGATTCCAGCGAGCGGCGTCTGGCGGCGCATCTGGCGGTCTATCCGCCGGCGCCGCAGACGCGGGCGCTGTCATGGCCGGGCGGCGACACCGATCTGTGCATCGGTTGGAAATGGGCGCTGACCGGGGGCGAGCCATGGCGCAAGCCGCGCAAGCTCGACTCAGGCCGCGCCACGCTGCGCGTGCTGGTCGCGATGGGCGGCAGCGATCCGCAGGGCCTGACGCTGCGCGCGGTGAAGGCCGTCGCGGCGGCGGGGCGGCGCGTGACGCCGGTGGTCGTCATCGGGCCCGCCATGCCCTTCCCGGAAGCGGTGGCCGATTCCTGTCAGGCCGCGGCGCCGGATGCGGAGATCCTGTTCTCGCCCGAGGCGGTGCTGCCCATCGCGGCCGATTGCGACCTGGCGATCGTCGCGTTCGGCGTGACGGCCTACGAATGCGCCCATGTCGGAACGCCCGCGCTCTATCTGGGCCTGACGCCCGATCATGCCATGTCGGCGCAGGGTTTCGAGGACGCCGGGTTCGGCGTCAATCTGGGCGTCGCCGCGACGCTGAACGATCGCAAGATCGTCGATGCGCTGCTGGGGCTGGCGGCCGATCCGGAAAAGCGCCGCGCGATGGCGGCGGCGGGGCGGCTGGGCATTGACGGGCTTGGCGCCGAACGTCTGGCGGCCGAGATCGCCGGGCGTGTCGCGGCGGCGACGGCGGACAGGCTCAGCCGAGCCGGCTGAGCACCTGTTCGAAGACCTGACGCCACTGCCCGGCATGGGGCGGCGTCACGCACATGACCGCCGGCATGAAGGGTTCGCGGTCGGCGCCGAGGCTCATCCACGAACGGTAATGCAGCGCCTTGTAGGTCGGCACGCCCAGCGCGCCGGAGATCGCGGCGACAGCGGTGGGCGCGGAGACGACGGCGTCGAGCGTGGAAAGCATCGCGGCGGTGCGGTCGATCTCGTCCTTCTGGTCGAGGCCGGGCGGGACGATCAGCGTCTTGCCGCTCAGCGCCTCCAGCGTGGCGATTTCGCCGGGGTCCGCCCCGTACTGGGCGACTACGGGCGTCGCATCCATCTTGCCGATGAACTGCGCCCAGCGGGCCAGCGGGGCATACTGGCTGTCGCGCAGTCCGCCCTTGAGGCCGCTGCGCCACGAGACGCCCACCGCGCGCGGGCCGAGCGCTTTGCGCCAGTCCATCCAGCGCGCGCGTTCGGCGGCGTCGGGGATCATCCATGGGGCCGTATGCGCCGGCTTGCCGCCGCACAGATGGGGCAGGCTCGCCAGATCGACCGAAAGGGCGGCGTCGGCCCAGTCGTAATCGGCCGACAGCGTCGCGCCTTCGCGCCGCACCGGGCGGCCGCGCACGATCGCGCCGGGCAGCGAGCGGGCCAGCAGCGGTTCCAGACGCGGCTCGCACTCAAGAATGACCGGGCCGTCTTCCAGAAGCTGCGGCAGGAAGGCGGCGAAGGCGATCTGGTCGCCGATGCCCTGTTCGGCCATCACCAGCAGCGTGCGGCCCTTGCGGGGCAATCCGTCCCAGCGTGGCGGCGCGCCCCGGCGCTCGATGATGCGTCCGGGGATTTTCAGGCGCCACTCATAGTCGCGCCACCCCGCCTCGACATCGCCTTTCGAGAGCAGCGCCAGCGCGCGGTTGAGGCGAAGCTGGGCGTTGGACGGCGCGCGGCGCACCGCATCGTCGTAAAGCGCCAGCGCCTCGGTGATCCCGCCGGCGTCGAAAATGAGATCGGCCAGATTGCCGAGCGCCTCGGGGCTCTCGGGATTGAGCCGCAGCGCCTCACGATAGAAGGTGATGGCGTTCTCGACATCGCCGATTTCGCGCACCGTATTGCCGAGCGCCAGCCAGAGGCCGGCGTTTTCGGGGGCGCGGGCGAGCGCGTCGCGCAGCGCGTCGATCGCGTCGCCATGGCGCATCTGGGCCAGAAGAGCACGCGACAGGCGGATGGTCGCCTCATGCCGCTCGGGCGCAAGGGCCAGCGTTTCCTGGAAAAACCGCGAGGCGGCCTGATGCAACCCCAGCTGGGCCGCCGCCTCGCCGAGCGCATAGAGCGTCGCGGGATCGCCGGGATTGGCGGCCAGCGCCTTTTCCAGAGCGCCGATGGCTTCGGCATGGCGGCCGGCCTCGAGCGCGGCGATGCCGTCGTCGTAGTGCCGAATGGCCTGGGGTGCGGATGGAGCCATACGCCACCCTCGCCGATCCGTGCTTAACGACGCGTTAAGGTTCGTAAATTTGCCGCCGAAATTCAGGCCGTCTTAACCCCTCCAGGGCGAATCTGGCGCATGGCTTTGGACCTGTCCGCACTGGTCGGTTTCACGGGGTATACGAGCTCGCTGCTCGCCGCCTCGCAGGCCTCGCGCGCGGCTGCCGCCAAGACCGCCGCTGCGGCTGCGACCACGCCGACCATTGCGACGCCCTGGGATACGGTCAACGTCAAGAGCGACACCGAGGCCTATCGCCTCGCGATGCAGACGACCGATTATGTGAACCCCAAGGACTCGACCTTCGACAAGGAAGGCGTTCCCGACGATCACAAGAAGCTGTTCGCGCTCTACAAGGCGCTGGCCACCTTGCAGACCCTGGCGGGCAAGGCATCGGATTCCAAGACGCAGTCCGGGCTTCTGCCCGGGCTCGACCGCCGCTTCCAGGCGGGTTTCGCCGAGATCATGGACTACTCCCGCGGCCTCACCTTCGACACGCTTACGATGGTCGCCGGCGCGAAGAGCGACAAGGCCGAAACGCTGGCGAGCGTCTCGCGCGTGTCGACCAGTTTCCAGACCCGCGCCCTCGTCCAGGGCGATCCGCAGACGGCGATGGCGTCGCTGGAGAACGCGCAGCCCTTCACGATCCACGTGGCGCGCGGCACCAGCGCGACGGATGTCGCCATCGATCTGAGCGAGATGGGCTCCACGCCGCGCAATCTGGGCAACGTCGTCAACTTCATCAATTCCAAGCTGGGCGAAGCCGGCGTTCAGACCCGCCTGAAGCGCGTCGAGCTGCCCGATCCGGTCGTCGTGAAGTCGAACCAGCCGACGCCCGCCAAGCAATACGCGATCGCCATCCAGGGCTATGGCAGCGAGCAGCTGAGCTTCGCGTCCTCGGCGCCCGAGCCGGCGCTCTATCTGGCCAACCAGGGCGTCAATGCGGGCGAAATCCGCAAGCTCGACATTTCGGGCACCGATCCGGTCACCGTCTACAAGACGGCGATCGACAGTTCGGGCACGGATCTGCAGGTCAAGCAGACGGTGCGCGACGCCGACGGCAACGTCTTCGTTCTCGGAACCACATCGGGAAATGTGGCCGGGCAGATCAATCAGTCGTCCAAGGACGTGATGCTGCAGAAGTACGATTCTGCCGGCAACCTCCTGTGGTCGAAGCTGATGGGCGCGACCGACAAGGCCGAAGGTCTGGCGCTGGCCGTCGACAGCAAGGGCGCGGCGGTGGTCGCGGGCCAGCTCACCGGCAAGATCGGCACCGCGCCCTCGGCGGGCGGCCTCGACAGCTATGTGATGAAGGTGAACGCCAATGGCGAGGAAGCCTTCATCCGCCAGGTCGGCTCGGCGCTTGAGGACGGCGCCACGGCGCTGACGGTCGGGCCCGACGACGCGATCTATGTCGGCGGCTATGTGAAAGGCCGCATGGCCGGGGCCGCCGGTTCGATCGGCGGCACGGACGGCTATGTCATGAAATTCGGCGCCACGGGCACGCGCGCCTGGACGCGCCAGTTCGGCGGCGCAGGCGAAGACAAGGTGGCGAGCCTCGCGATCGGCGACGACGGCTCGCTGATCGTCGCCTCCAACGAGGGCGGCGAGGCGGTCGTGCGCAAATATGCGACGAGCGACGCGACCAGCGCGGCCGTCTGGGTGAAGTCGCTCGGCCCGCTGGGCGCCGGCGGCACGATCGGCGGCGTCGCCGTCGACGGCGGCAAGATCTATCTGGCGGGCGGCACGGCGAATGCGGCGCTGAACGGCGGCGCCGGCATCGCCACGGCGCATAGCGGCGGTCAGGACGGCTTCGTCGCCGCCTTCACGGACGCCGGCAGCAGCGCCACGACGGATTTCGTGACCTATCTCGGCTCGGGCTCGGCCGATCGCATCAACGGTCTGGCGGTCGAGGACGGGCGCATCTTCGTGGCGGGCGATACGCGCGGCACGCTGCCCGGCGCGACCGCGACCCGGGCCGGCGTCAGCAACGCCTTCGCCGCCGAGATCGGCGCGGACGGCAGCCTGAGCTGGGCCCGGCAGTTCGGCGTGACCACCGGCGAAGGCTATGGCCGCGACATCGCGGTCGATATGCAGGGCGCCTCGGCGCTCGATGCGCTGGGTCTGCCGACCGGCAAGCTGTCGACCGGCATGTCGCGCACCATCACGGCGCAATCGACCGCGCGGCCGGGCGATTATTTCGAGATCAAGGTGGACGACAACGTCTCGCGGCGCATCACGATCGCGGCCGGCGAAACGATGACCACGCTGGCGCGCAAGCTGAACGCCGTCCTGGTGCTCGACGGCAAGGCGAGCGTGGTGCGCTCAAGCGCCGGCGAGCGGCTGCGCATCGAACCGCGCGAAGGCCAGGTGATCGAACTGAAGGCCGGCGCCAAGGGTCTCGACGCGCTGGCGGGGCTGGGGCTGACGGCCGGCCCGATCCGCAAGGCGAGCGCCGACGGCGAAGAGGACCCGGATGCGCTGCCCGCATTCGCGCTGGGCCTCAAGGCCAGCTATTCGCTGGGCACGACCGCCAACGCCGCCAACGCCAAGTTGGCGATCGACAGCGCGATGGCCGAGATCCGCAAGGCCTATCGCGAGATCACGATGGACCCGGAGACCAAGAAGCTGCTCACGGCCCAGAGCGAGACCAAGGGCAAGACCGGCGGGACCGTGCCCGCCTATCTCACCGCGCAGCTCGCCAACTACAACGCCGGACTGGCGCGGCTGACCGCGTCGTCCAGCTCGTCGACCAGCAGCCTTCTGGGCTGATCCGCGCCGCGTCAGCGGGCCGGCGGCATCGTCACCTGCTGGTACGGCGCGGGGGGCGTTTCGTTCCAGCCGGCCGGCGGCGGCGCCTTGTTGTCGATGGGCGGCAGAGACTTGAGATAGGCCGAGATCGCGAAGGCATCGTCATCGGTCAGTCTGGCGAACGACATCCACGGCATCGCCGGCGCAAGCACGCGGCCATCAGGCCGCACGCCGGTGCGCATCGCGGTGACGATTTCGGCCGTCGACCATGTCCCCAGACCCGTCTCGTCATCCGGCGTCAGGTTCGGGCCGTAGAAATAGCCAAGCCCCGGAATCGCGAAGCCGACATCGCTTCCGCCCAGATACTTCGTCATGTCAGGCTTTCCGAAGAAATGGCCGGGCGTGTGGCAGTCGCCGCACGACATGACGGCGACGAGATACTCGCCGCGCGCGACGTCGTCCGGCGTGATGGGGCGTTCGGCCGATCCGGCAGGCGCGGCAGAACCCAGGGCGGCGGCGAGCAAGGCCGCGACGGTGAAGCGTTTCAACACGAGAGATATCCTCAAAAGCAGGCGCAAAGTCGGCGTGCTTCTACAGACGCGGGGTCGTGGAGTTTGTGACCGCGCGCACGCGGTGCGGCGGATGCGACCGTTCGTCGCGAAGGGCCGAGCCTAGACCTTGGCGTTGATCGCCAGCGGAGCGGCGGCATTGCGGCCGGAGGACTGACCGCCCGGCGCATAGCCGGTGCGCGGACTTTTCTGGCGCTGGGCCTCGTCGGCGATGGTCTTCACGATCCCTTCGGTGACGCGGCGCGCACGCGCGACCATGCGCTGATGGCGGTCGAGCAATGCATGGAAGACCTTGGTTTCGTCGCGCAGCTTCGTCAGCTCGGCCTGCGGCAGCGTGCGGAAATCCGCCGGGTTGGCCGCCACGGCCTGCATCTCGCGGCTGTAGAGCAGCGACAGGCGGCTGCGCTCGTCCTCCAGCTCGGCGAGGCGCGCGGGCGTCTTGGCCTCGATCAGCGCCATCTCGCGTTCCAGCAAGGCGGTGAGGCGGCGGGTGATATCGAGGATCGTGTCGATGCGGCTCATGCCTTGAGGCCCTGCATGCGAAGCATTTCGCCATAGACGGCGTCGGCGATGCCGATGCCGCCGCCGGCCGAGATTTCCTTGCCCACTTCCTGGATCATCAGCGAGCGGAAAACCTGTTCGCCGCTGCCGCCGCCGAACATGCCGTCGGTTTTGAGGCCCTGGAACATGGGCTCCATCATCTGCGAGACGAAGACCGATTCAAAGTCTTCGGCGGCCTTTTTCGCGGCGGCGCGGCGCGCGATCTCGAGCGAGGACCCCATCGAGGGCAACGCCTTCACTTCAACCGGAGCGGCCGCGTAGCCCATCACATGACCTCGATTTCGGCCTGCAGCGCGCCGGCGGCCTTGATCGCCTGAAGGATGGCGATCATGTCGCGCGGTCCGATGCCGAGGGCGTTGAGGCCATCGACCAGATCCTGCAGCGAGACGTTCTCGGAGACGATGGCGAGCTTGCGGTCGGAGCCGTCGTCGACCTGCACGTCCGAGCGCGGCACCACGACCGTCTCGCCTTCGCGGGCGAGCGGCGCGGGCTGGCTGACCTGCGGCGCTTCGGAGATGCGGATGGTGAGATTGCCCTGGGCGATGGCGACCTTGGAGACGCGGACATCGGCGCCCATCACGATGATGCCGGAGTTCTGGTCGATGACGATCTTGGCGGGCTGGTCGGGGTCGACGCGGAGCTGCTCGATGTCGGTGATCAGCGAGACCACCTCGCCCGGGCCGCGGCTGGGCAGGACCAGTTCAACGGTCGCCGGATTGGTCGCGATCGCCGCGCCCTGGCCCATCATGCGGTTGATGGCGTCCTGGATGCGCTTGGCGGTGGTGAAATCGGGATTGCGCAGCGACAGGCGCAGGCGCTCCAGGCTGGCCAGCTGGAAGGGAATCTCGCGTTCGACGATGGCGCCCGAAGCGATGCGGCCGCTGGTGGGGACGCCGCGCTCGATCGAGGCGGCTTCGCCCTTGGCCGAGAAGCCGCCGACCGCGACGGGACCCTGGGCGACGGCGTAGATCTCGCCGTCGGCGGCAAGCAGCGGGGTGACCAGCAGGGTGCCGCCCTGCAGGCTCTTGGCGTCGCCGAGGGCGCTCACCTGGATGTCGATGCGCGAGCCCTGGGCCGAGAAGGCGGGCAGATTGGCGGTGACCATGACCGCCGCGACGTTCTTGGTGTTGAGCTGCGCGCCGCGCGTGTTGACGCCGAGGCGCTCCAGCATCGACTGCACGGACTGCAGCGTGAAAGGGGCATTGCGCAGCGAATCGCCGGTGCCGTTGAGGCCCACGACCAGGCCATAGCCGACCAGCATGTTGTCGCGCACGCCCTCGACATCGGCGAGGTCCTTGATGCGCGAGAAGGCGCTGGCCGTGCCCGCCAGGGGCGACAGCGCCAGGGCGGCGGCGAGGGCGGGGATGAGCAGGCGGCGGATCAGTTTCATGTCGCTGCGGCTTCTCGGGACCAAAGGGGCGTACTGCCCCGGCATCTGCCTTGCGAGCGGCGTGCCAGCCGGAAATCGCGGAAATCCGCGACTGAAGGCCCCGGCCGAAGCGGCGAAAGCGGCGCTTCCGGCAATTTCTGCCGGGCCGTCAATCATTGTTAGGAGAGTCTTAACGATGGAGGCCGATTTTGACCCCAGCACCACCGGACGCTTCGCCATGCGCATTGAAGGCCCACGCCGCCCCGATCAAGTCGCCAAGACCTCTGGCCCCAAGGCCGGCGGCGCGGGCGGTTCGTTCTCCGTCGGGCAGACGGGCGGGGCGCAGGCCGCTGTGGCGGCCTCCACCAGCCTTCAGGTCGCCGCGCTCGACGCGCTGCTCGCCATGCAGGCGGCGGACGAGCCGCTGACCGGACGGCGCAAGGCGGTGCGCCGGGCGAACGACATGCTCGACCTGCTGGATGACATCAAGATCGGTCTCCTCACCGGAGCGGTGCCCCGTCAGACGCTGCGGCGGCTGACTTCGCTGGTCGCCGAACGCCGCGACGATTTCAACGAGCCCGGTCTTCAGGGCGTCATCGACGAAATCGACCTGCGCGCGCAGGTCGAGCTCGCGAAGCTGGAACACGCCTGAGGCATGGCGCGGGCGCCGCGCCGGCCGGAACCCGCCAAACGGACCAGAACAGCCCCCGTTGTGCCGCAATCGGTGCGTAGCTATAAGCCGCGCCACCGGGGTTAAGGCATCCGAGGGAGATTCGGCTCGCATGGGTGTTGTGTTGTCTGCGGACTATCGGCCGTCCGAGGACGAGCCGTTCATGAACGATCGCCAGCGCGAATATTTCCGCCGCAAGCTGCTGGCGTGGAAGGAAGACATCCGGAACGAGAGCAAGGAGACGCTCGCCAGCCTCGCGCAGGAGACCGTCCAGCACGCCGATCTCACCGATCGCGCGACGTCCGAAGCCGATCGCAATCTGGAGCTGCGCACGCGCGACCGTCAGCGCAAGCTGATCGCCAAGATCGACGCAGCGCTGCGCCGGATCGACGACGGCTCCTACGGGTTCTGCGAAGAGACCGGCGAGCCGATCTCGCTGCGCCGTCTGGATGCCCGCCCCATCGCCACGCTGTCGATCGAGGCGCAGGAGCGCCACGAGCGCCGCGAGAAGGTGTATCGCGACGAGTGACCGGCGCGCAGGGTTGAAATCCGAAGGCCGGGGCTCGCGCTCCGGCCTTTTGCGTTTCTAGGCCCCGCCGTCCGGCATGCGCCCCAGCAGCGGGATCGCATCCTGCAGCATGGTCAGCTTCACCGGGCCGCGCAGCGCGATGGCTTCGCCGTCCAGCGCGACGACCAGGGGATTGCGGCCTTCGACGGTGAGGTCGGGCACGTTGAACGTCCGGATCTGGCTTTCGTCGCGCCAGGTGTCGGTGAAGGTCGCGCGCAGGGCGAGCCATGACAACGCCCGCCAGCCTTCGGGCGACGCCGCCGCGCAGTCGAACGAGGCCGGATCGGGTTTGACGCCGGGGCGGAACAGCATCTCGTCGATCGACCGCACCGACACCATCAGCGCGGCGCAGCGGAAGGGCTCGGCGCCCGGCGCGGTCACCGCGACACGGGGCGCGAACAGCCCGCGCCGGCCAAGGCGGATCACATGGCGCAGCGCCGCCCACAATCCCGAAGGCTGGGCGCGGCCGCGCAGGCGCTCGCGGGCTCGGGCGAGGTGCGGGATCATCCCGAAGCTGGCGCCGACGAAGAACAGGCGGCCATTCGCTTCGCCCGCATCCATGTTCTGGACACGGACCATGCCCCGGCCGATGGCTGCGGCGATCTGCGGCAGCGTCGCGGTTTCGCCCCACAGGCGCTTGGCGAGAATGTTCTTGGTGCCGCCGGGCAGGGCCGAGGCGACGAACCCTTCGGCCCGGGCGATTTCGGCGATGGCGGTGCAGGTGCCGTCGCCGCCGATGGGCAGCACGATCCGGGCCCCCGCCTCGCGGACCTTCGCCACCAAGCGGGGCATTTCCGCGCCCTTGCCCGACTCGACGGCGACAAGTCGGTCGCCAAGGGCGTCGCGGAACGCCTTTTCCACCGCCTCAAGCCCGAGGCGGCGCACCGTGCCGGCATATTTGTTGACGACCAGACCCAAGGGCGCGGCCGCGGCGGCGGTCTCGTCCATCGGTCCTGCTCCTGATGTCAGCGGCTCAGATGCCGCCGCGCATGACCAGCGCGCCCGCGACGAGCGCCGCGGTCAGCATCAGCCAGCCAAGGTTTTTCGCGAGTGCCATTGCCCATCCCCGGATGCGATCATGCCCAAAACGGGCGTTGACGCCAGCCGGTTCCCGGCAACGGGGTTAAATCGTGATCGGTCGGGCCAAAAGAAAAGGCCGGGGAGGCGATCCCCGGCCTTTGCGCGACAGACGGCGTTGCTCGCCTAGAACGGCCAGATGATGTCGATCAGCTGCTGGCCGTAGCGGGGCTGCTGCACGTCGGTGATCTGGCCGCGCCCGCCATAGGAGATGCGGGCCTCGGCGATCTGGGTGTGGTTGATCGTATTGTCGTTGGCGATGTCCTCGGGGCGCACGATGCCCCCGACCAGCAGTTCGCGGATCTCGTAGTTCACGCGCACTTCCTGGCGGCCCTGGACGACCAGGTTCCCGTTCGGCAGCACCTGGGTGACGATGGCCGCGATGGTGAGGTTGATCTTCTCCTTGCGGTCGACGCTTCCGGTGCCGCGGCTGGCGCTGTCGGAGTTCATCGAAAGCAGCGAGGAGGGATCGACGCCGTCGGGCAGCACGCCGCCGTAATTGCCTTCAAAGCCCAGCAGGTTGGGCACGCCCGATTTCTCGGAATTGGTGCGGCCGCGGGCGGAGGTGTTGGCCACTTTCGCCTCGTCGTCGATCGCGATGTTGATGGTCAGCACGTCGCCCACGCGGGCCGCGCGCTGGTCCTTGAAGAAGGTGCGGCTGCCTTCGCGCCAGAGCGAGTTGGGCTGATAGGCGACCTGCTCCTGCGAAGGCATGGGCACCGCGACTGGCCGATAGTCGGGGGACTGGGTCGGGTCCATCACCGGGGTCAGCGGCGGGGTGGCGCCGATCTGCTCCAGACGGTCGGCGGTGTTGCAGGCGGCCAGGAGGCTGAGCGAGGCGGCAAGGCCGGCGAGGCGGACGATACGCAGCATGGCGGTCTCCAACGGTCTCAATTCAGGGCGGTGACGGTGCGCGAGACGGTGACCGCCCCTGCGCCGATCACCACGGCGTCGATCTGCTTCAGCGACTGGACGTTCACCACCGCGACGGTGTCGCCGACGCCGCCGTCGGTCATCGCCTTGCCGCGCGAGGTGAGCTCGATCCCGGGCGCGCGGAACACCATCGTCACGGCGTCGCCCTTGCGCACGACCAGCGGCTTCTGCACGTCGCTTTCGCGCAAGGGCAGGCCGGCGCGCAGCTGGCGCTTGGCCGAAAACCCGACCAGCTTCTCGGCGTCGCCCACCGTGCCGCGCGGCACGCGCGAGGCGGCCATGCGCACGAACATCACATCGTCGGAGGCGACGATCTCGCCGGTCTTCAGCGCGCGGGTGAGCACCGGCACGTCCATGCCGTCCTCGACTTTGCCCTGCATGCCGTAGAGCCGGCCGCTGGACAGGCGCACCTGGACCACGAAGCGCCCGGTCTCGGCGCTGTAGTCGATCTTGGCGAGATCCAGCGTGTCCGGGTCGAGACCGCTGGGAACGCGGCCGACCAGCGCCACGGCGCCGTCTTCGGGCGCGCCTTTGGCGATGAGCTGATCGAGCAGCGCTTCCTCCAGCGTCAGCGCGGAGGCCGGGGCGAAGGCGGCGAGAACGGCGATGGCGAATGCGGCGATCTTCATGGCCTAGCCCCTCAGGCGCGACGCCATCGACATCATCTCGTCGGAGGCCGAGATGACCTTGGCGTTCATTTCATAGGCGCGCTGCGCGGTGATGAGACTGGTGATCTCGGCGACCGGGTTGACGTTGGCGGTTTCCAGGAAGCCCTGCTTCGTCGTGCCGTAGCCCTGCGTGCCGGGCTGGCCGACGACCGCGGGGCCGCTGGCCGCCGTTTCGTAGAACAGGTTATCGCCGACCGCCTCCAGGCCGCCTTCGTTGACGAAGATGGCGAGGTCGAGCTGGCCGACCTGCTGCGGCGCGGTCTGGCCCGGCAGGCGCACCGAGACCTGTCCCTGCGGGCTGATCGCGACGTCGGTGGCGTCCTGGGGAATGGTGATGCCGGGCTGCACGACATAGCCGTCGGGCGTCACGAGCTGGCCCTCGGCCGACCGGCCCAGCGCGCCGGCGCGCGTATAGGCTTCGGCGCCGGTCGGCGTCTGGATGCGCAGATAGCCGCGGCCCTCGATGGCGATGTCGTAGGGGTTCTCGGTGAGGTTGAGATTGCCCTGTTCGGTGATGCGATAGACGGCGGCGGGCTTCACGCCCACGCCGATCTGGATGCCGTAGGGGACGATGGTGCCGGAGGTCGAGGTGGTCGCGCCGGGCCGCTCCACATTCTGGTAGAGCAGATCCTGGAACTCGGCGCGCTGGGCCTTGTAGCCCGTCGTGTTCATGTTCGCGATGTTGTTCGAGATGACCTCGACGTTCAGCTGCTGGGCCAGCATGCCCGTCGCTGCGATGTTCATGGAACGCATGGGTCTCTACTCCCTTCGACGCTCTAGGCCCGGGTCTCGCCGAGCTTCTGCACGGCGCGGCGCGAGAGATCCTCGCCGGCGTTCAGCAGTTCGGTGGAGGCCTGGTACGAGCGCATGATGTCGATCATCCGCACCATCTCGTTGACGGGCTGGACGTTCGATCCTTCGAGCATGCCCTGCACGACCTTGTTGCGGTCGTCGCCGCCGGCGAGGGGCGTTTCGCTCGTCTCCCACAGCGAGTCGCCGATGGGCTTGAGCATGGCGGGGTTCTCGAAGGCGGCGATGCCGATCCGGCCGCGCACGCCCTGCGCGGTCGAGATCGTTCCGTCCCGCGCGATGGAGACGCTGGCCTCTTCGGGCGAGAAGACGATTTCCGCGCCGCCGTCGTCGAGAACCGGATTGCCCGACGAGGTGACGAGACGGCCCGTATCGTCGAGGCCGAAATTGCCGTTGCGGGTGTAGCGTTCTCCGGCGGGCGTCGAGACCACGAAGAACCCGTCGCCTTCGATGGCGACGTCGAGCTGGTTGCCGGTGCTCTTGAGTTCGCCGTTCGACATGTCGTGGGTGGCCAGCGTGTCGCGCACGAAGGAGACGGGCTCCTTGCGGCGGCCGAACGCGCCCTGGGCATCGACCCTGACGATGTGTTCTTCGAAGATCGGGCTCTCGCGCTTGAACCCGGTCGTGTTCATGTTCGCGATGTTGTTCGCGATCACCTCCATGGAGCGGCGCGCAACCATCTGGTTGGAGAGGCTGAGCAGCAGCGCGTTATCCATGGCCTCGGCGATCCTTCGCGTGGACTAAAGGCGCCAGCGCGCCCGTCAGGGCTTTTGCCCCGCTCAGTCCTCCGCAAGTCGCGTGCCAGACCTAAGTCATTGAAAAACAAGGGCCGGTTTGGCGGCGGCCGCCGCCCTGCGGCAAAGTCTGCCGTGCAGGCCGGCCGGAACTTTGCTAAGGACTCGCATCGAGGGCTTATCCTCAGGGGGTTTATCCATGTCGCTGACACGCAAGCTGTCGGCCGAATTCATCGGCACTTTTGTTCTCGTCTTTGGCGGCTGCGGCTCGGCCGTTCTCGCCGCCAGCTTCGGCGGCCCTGTGGCCTCGAGCGTCGTCAATCTCGGCATCGCCTTCGCCGGCGTCGCCCTCGCGTTCGGCCTCACCGTCCTGTGCATGGCCTATGCGGTCGGCCATATCTCGGGCGGCCATTTCAACCCGGCGGTCACGCTGGGTCTCGTCGCCGCCGGCCGCGCCAGCCCGCTGGACGCCGGCCCGTATATCCTGGCGCAGGTGGCCGGTGCGGTCGCGGCGTCGTGGGTTCTCTATATCGTCGCCACCGGCAACGGCGCGGGCATCGGCATCGGCGGATTCGCCAGCAACGGCTATGGCGAGCTGTCGCCGGGCAAGTACTCGCTGGAATCCGCCGCGATCATCGAGGTCGTGCTCACCGCGATCTTCCTGATCGTGATCGTGGGCGTCACCAGCGTGAAAGCGCCCAAGGGCTTCGCCCCCATCGCGATCGGCCTGGCGCTGACGCTGATCCACCTCGTCTCGATCCCGGTCACCAACACCTCGGTGAACCCCGCCCGCTCGACCGGCGTGGCGCTCTTCGCCGAAAGCAGCCCCGGCGCGACCGCGACCGCGCTGTCGCAGCTCTGGCTGTTCTGGGCGGCTCCGATCCTGGGCGGCATCATCGGCGGCCTGATCAGCCGCTTCCTGCAGGGCCCCCAGACGGAAGAGTGAGGGACTGGGCAAAATCTGCCCAGACCTAACGAGCCGTTAACCATCGCCTTCTAGCGTGATCCCGAAGCGGCGCGGACCCAGCGGTCCGCGCCCGTTGTGGGGTCACGAGCGATGGCTAAGTCCAAAGCGCCGAAGCCGGAGGCGGAAGCCGACGGCGGGGCGGATGGCGCAGACGGGGCGGAAGGCGCCCCCAAGAAGAAGCGTTCGCTCGTCAAGACGCTGGTGATGTTCGTGCTGCCCGCCGTTCTGGTGCTGGGCGGCGCGGCCTATTTCTTCCTGCTGTCCGGCGGCGAAGAGACCGCCGAGGGCGAAGGCGCCCAGCACGCCGAGGCGGCGCCGCCGCCGGTTTTCCTCGATCTGCCCGACATGCTGGTCAACCTCGCCAGCGCGAGCGGCGACCGCGCCATGCTCAAGCTCTCGGTCGCGCTCGAACTGCCCGATCAGGAAACGGTCGCCAAGATCGAACCGATCATGCCGCGCGTCACCGACAATTTTCAGGTGTTCCTGCGCGAGCTGCGCGTGGAGGACCTGTCCGGCTCGGCCGGCATGTTCCGTCTCAAGGAAGAGCTGGTGCGCCGCGTCAATCTGGCCGTCGCCCCGGCGGTCGTGAAGGACGTCCTCTTCAAGGAGATGCTCATCCAATGAGCGGCGACGGCGAGACCGATTGGGACGACGCGCTGAACGGACCCGGCGACGAGCCTGCCGCCGCGACCGACCGCGTGCTCAACCAGGACGAAATCGACAGTCTTCTGGGCTTCGATGCGCTGGAGGCGGAAGACAGCGACCGCACCGGCATCCGGGCCATCGTCAACTCGGCGCTGGTCTCCTACGAACGCCTGCCGATGCTGGAGATCGTCTTCGACCGCCTGGTGCGGCTGATGACGACATCCCTGCGCAACTTCACCTCCGACAACGTCGAAGTCAGCCTCGACAACATCTCGTCGATCCGCTTCGGCGACTATCTGAACTCCATTCCGCTGCCCGCGATCCTCGCCGTGTTCCGCGCGCCCGAACTCGACAATTTCGGGCTGTTCACGATCGAATCGAACCTCATCTATTCGATCGTCGACGTGCTGCTGGGCGGGCGGCGCGGCACGGCGGCGATGCGCATCGAAGGCCGCCCCTACACGACGATCGAGCGCAGCCTGGTGCAGCGCATGATCGAAGTCGTGATGCACGACATGGGGCAGGCGTTCGAACCGCTCAGCAAGGTCAATTTCGTCCTCGACCGGCTCGAGACCAATCCGCGTTTCGCGGCCATCGCGCGCCCGGCCAACGCGGCGATCCTGGTGAAGCTGAGGATCGACATGGAAGACCGCGGCGGGCGCGTCGAGCTGCTGCTGCCCTACGCGACGCTGGAGCCGATCCGCAAGCTGCTGCTGCAGCAGTTCATGGGCGAGAAGTTCGGCCGCGACAGCATCTGGGAAGGCCACCTCGCGACCGAGCTGTGGCAGACGCAGATCCAGATCGATGCGGTGCTGGACCAGCAGGTGATGAGCCTGCGCGACGTGATGAACTTCAAGGTCGGCCAGACGCTGATGCTCAACTCGGCGCCGGATTCGCCGATCGAGCTGAAGTGCGGCGGCATACCGCTCGTCAAAGGACATATCGGCCGCGTCGGGCCCTTCGTCGCCGTCAAGGTCGACAGGGCGTTCCGCCGCACGGCGGGAACGAGCAAGATTTAGGGGGACGGCGATGGGCGTTGAGATTGCGGTCGAGTTGATCGTTGCGGGGCTTCTCTCCGCGGCGATCGTGTGGGCGATGATCCTCGACCGGCGCCTGCGCGATCTGCGCTCGGGCAAGGACGGCGTGAAGCAGGCGGTCATGGATCTGGTCGGCGCGACCGCCAGGGCCGAAGCCGCGATCGCCGCGCTGCGCGAAGCGGCCGACAATGCCGGCACGCGGCTGGCCCATGCGCAGGCCGGCGCCAAGTCCACCAGCGACGAGTTGACGCTGCTTGTCGGCGCCGCCGAGGGGCTGGCCGAACGGCTCGCCGCCCGCCGTGCAGAGACGCGTCCGCTGCCGCCGCGCCCGGCCATGCCGAATTTCGACCTCAAGGGAGCGCGCTGACATGCGCGCCCTGCCGCTCGGCATCGTCGCGCTCGGGCTTCTGCTCGCGCTGAAGATCGCCGATACGGGCGGCGCGTTGTCGGCGCAGGCGGAAGAATCCGCCGCCAAGCCGGAGGCCGCGCAAGAAGAGAGCGCGCCGGCCGCGCCCGCCGAGGCGGGCCACGATGCTTCGGCCGATCATGCCGCCGCCCCTGCCGACGAGGCGTCCTGCGACGCCGCCAGCGGGCCGACGGCTTCGGAATCCGACGTGCTCGAACGGCTGTCCGACCGGCGCAAGCAGCTGGATCAGCGCGAGCGCGATCTCGACATGCGCGAGAAGCTGATCGCCGCCGCCGAAAAGCGTGTCGAGGAACGTGTCACCGAGCTGAAGGCGATCGAGGGGCGCGTCGAGACCATGTTCGGCAAGCGCAGCGAGCAGGAGGAGGCCCAGCTCGCCAGCCTCGTGAAGATGTACGAGACGATGAAGCCCGCCGCCGCGGCGGAGATCTTCAACAGCCTGGAACAGAGCGTCCTGCTGGATGTCATGGGCCGGATGAAGCCCGCCAAGGCGGCGCCGGTGCTGGCCGCGATGAAGCCCGAGCGGGCGCAGGAAGTGACGGTGGAGCTCGCCCGCCGGTTCGATATGCCGCCCGAAGACGCCCCCGCCGACGCCGCGCCCGCGGCGGGCGATGCGGCGGCGGCCCCGCCGGGCGGATAGTCCCATGCGCGCGCGCCTCCTTTTCGGCGTGCTGGCGGCGGCGATCTTCGCCGCCGCCTCGGCGTTTGCGCAGGCGGCCGAGACGGTGTCGATCTCGGTCGACACGTCCAAAGGCTATGCCCGCATCGTCTTCGGCTGGCCCAAGCCCGTGACCGCCGAGGCGACGATCTCCGACGGCATCCTGGTCGTCACCTTCGCGCGGCCGTTCCAGTTCGCGCCGGGCGTGATGAATGTGCCGCTCGACGATTATGTCTCGGTCATCAAGCAGGACGCGTCGATGAAGACGCTGCGCCTGTCGCTGACCGGCAAATTCCGCGTCCACAAGAGCATCGGCGGGCCGCTGGTCGCCATCGATCTTCTGCCGCAGGAGATGGCCGGCGATCCCGACGACATCAAGGACCCCACCGCCAAGCCGGTAGGGCCGCGCCCGCCCGCCGACGTCAAGCTGAAGATCGCGGTGCGCGAGGACCGCACGCGGCTGACATTCGATTGGGGCGAAGCGGTCGACTACAAGGCCAGCGTCGCCAACGGCACCGTCAAGGTCACCTTCGCGCGCGAGGGCAAGATCGACGTCAGCCGTCTCAACAATATTCCGCCGGCTTTCGTCAAAAGCGCCAAGACCAGCGCGGGCGACGATGAAACCCTGCTGGAGATCAAGGTCGATCCCGGCTCGCCGGTCGAACACTTCCGCGACACCACGAAGATCGTCTTCGACGTCAAGGCGCCCAAGAACGACAAGGACGCCGATCCCCAGGTCGTCGTGCCGGAAGAGATGCTGCCGCCCGTCCCGGCGGGCAAACCCAAGGACATCGCCGAAGCGACGCCCGAACCGCCGCATCAGGACCCGGCCGCCGCGCCGGCTGCAGATCACGAGGAGCCCGCGCTGCGTCCGGGCAGCGACGGCGCTGCGGTCGCGGCGGCGGGTGAAGAGGCCGGAAAGAACGATCATCCCGAGCCTGGCCCCGCCGACGCCGCGCCCGCCAAAGACGCCCCCGCCCACGACGAAACGGCGGCGCCCGAACCCGCCGATGCGCCCGAGGGCGAACCCGCGCATGAAAGCGAACCGGCCCCAACGCCCGAAACGGCGCATGAGGGCGAACCTGCCAAGGAAGCCGAGGCGGGCGCGGGCGAGGAACCCGTCGCGAAAGCCGATCATGCCGATGCAGCCGGGATGCCGGCCGAGGCGCCCGCCTTCAAGGCGGTGCGGTCGGGCGACGAGATCACGCTGACGCTGCCGGCGCTCACCCGCGCGCCGGCCGCGATGTTCCGCCGGGGCGACCGCATCGTCATCGCGGTGGCGGGCATGGGCGCGATCGATACCGGCGCGATCCTGAAAGGAAACAAGGACCTGGTGCTGGCGGCCGACGTCGCGCCGCTGGGTGCGGTCTCGGTTCTCACGCTGCAGACGGCGCGTCCGCTCGCGGTGACGGCCGGCGCGGCGAGCGGCGGCTGGAGCGCCGTGATCTCGCCCGATCCGCTGGAGCCGCCCAGCCCGGTGGCGCTGCTGCGCGATGCCCGCACGGTCGGCCCTGCCAAGGTGCACGCCACGCTGGCCCAGGCCGGCCCGGTGGTCGAAATGACCGATCCGGTCAGCGGCGAGCGCCTGATGGCCGTGCTGGCGTCGGGCGCGCCGCAGGGCGTCATCGGCGCGCGCGCCTATGTGGAGTTCTCGGCCGATGCGACGGCGCAGGGCCTGCTGCTGCGTCCGTTCGTCGACGATCTCGTCGTGACGCCGACCGACCACGACGTGGTGATCGGCACGCCGTCCGGCCTGACGCTCTCGGCCGGTACGGTGTCGGATTATGCTCCCAATCGCGAGGCGCTGGGCGACACGACCCGGCCGGCCGAAATGGACTTCGCCGCGTGGCGCGGCGAGGAGCCGTTCCTCGCCGCACGCAATCATCTGATCGGCGCGATCGGTCAGAAGGGCGGCAGCGCCGAAGCGGGCCGGCTGGCGCTCGCCCGCTTCTATCTCGCCTATGATCTGGGCGCCGAGGCGATCGGCGTGCTGCAGATGATCGTCGCGGACGACGAGTTGGTGACCAACGATCCCTCGTTCCGCGCCCTGCGCGCCGTCGCGCTGATCCAGATGCAACGCTTCAGCGAAGCGGAAGCCGATCTCTCGGTTCCCAGCCTCGACGACGATCCCGCTGCCCAGCTCTGGCGCGGGCTCGCGGCCGCGGGGCTGTCGAAGTGGGGGCAGGCCCGCGATTTCATCGTGCGCGGCGAGAGCGCGATCCCGGCGTTCCGCGCCGACTGGCAGGCGCGCTTCCGTGTCGCGGGCGCGCGCGGGGCGGTCGAAACCAACGCCGTCGACGTCGCCGACAGGCTGCTCGCCGGCATGCCCGCCGAAGGCGCGGCGCGGCCGCAGCTGCTGGAGGCGGATCTGCTGCGCGGCATGCTGGCGGAACGTCTGAAGCGCAACGGCGAGGCGCTGCGCCTTTACGGCGAGGTCCGCGACTCCGGCTACAGGCCGCTGGCGGTGAGGGGCGCGCTGGCGGAGATCGTGCTCGAGGCGAGGACGGGCGCGATGAAGCCCACCGAAGCCATCGCCGCGCTCGACAAGCTGCGCTGGCAGTGGCGCGGCGACGAGGTGGAGCTCGGGCTGCTGCATCGCCTCGGCAATCTCCAGATCGACACCGGCGATTATCGCAACGGCCTCCAGACCCTGCGCTCCGCGGTGCTCGGCTTTCCGCGATCCGACGAGGCGCGCCGGGTCCAGTCGGAAATGGCGACCGTCTTTGAAGACCTGTTCCTGCGCGGCAAGGCCGACGGCCTGCCGCCGATCCAGGCGCTGGGCCTCTATTACGACTTCAAGGAGCTGACGCCGATCGGCACGATGGGCGACGAGATGGTGCGGCGTCTGGCCGATCGCCTGATCGCGGTCGATCTGCTCGAACAGGCGGCCGAGCTTCTTCAGCATCAGGTCGACCGCCGTCTCGACGGCGTCGCGAAGGCGCAGATCTCGGCCAAGCTCGCCGCCGTCTATCTGATGGACAAGCGCCCCGAGAAGGCGCTTGAGGTGCTGCGCGCGTCGTCGCAGACGCGGCTGCCCGACGAGCTGTCGGCCCAGCGCCGGCTGCTGACGGCCCGCGCGCTCAGCGACATCAAGCAATACGATGCGGCGCTCGAAGCCTTCGAACAGGACGACA
>JAKOQZ010000104.1 GCA_029778105.1 Pseudomonadota bacterium
GCGGCCCTCGTAGAGCCATGTTTCGGCGCGGGCGGCTTCCTCGGCCGGGGGCAGCCAGAGAAAGGTGAGGAAATAGCCCGACACGAAATGCGTGCCGGCTTCCTCGAAACCAGCCCTGCGCTCGGCATCGACCAGCGCGGATGCGGCATCGGGAAAGGCGCTGTCGGGATAGGTCGCGGCCTCGCTGCGCTGCGCCTCGACAAAGATGCTCCAGCCGGAGCCGAGACGGCGCACGGCATTGTTGATGCGGCTGGCGACGGCGACCAGCTCGGCCGCGACGGCGGAATCCAGATCGGGACCGCGAAACTTCGCGGTCCTCTGGAAACTCCCGTCCTTGTTCAAGACGACGCCCGAGCCGACCAGCGCGGCCCATGGCAGATAATCAGAGAGGCGCGCGGCGGTGCGGCGGTATTCGGCAAGGTTCATCATGGCCGCGCCCTCACGCCGCAAGGTTGGCGGGGATGCGCAGATGCCGCCGCCCGACTTCGACGAATTGGGGATCGCGCTTCGCCGCCCATACGGCGGCAAAGTGACCGATGGCCCATATGGCGATGCCGACCAGCCAGAGGCGCAGGCCGAGGCCCACGGCCCCGGCCAGCGTCCCGTTCATGATGGCGATGGCGCGCGGTGCGCCGCCGAGCAAAATGTGCTCGGTCAGCGCCCGGTGGACCGGGATCGCGAAGCCCGGCACCGCGTCGAGCTGTTCGAGGCCGCCCGCCATCAAACGAGCGCCCCGCCGCCAAACGAGAAGAACGACAGAAAGAAGCTCGACGCCGCGAACGCGATGGACAGGCCGAACACAATCTGGATCAGGCGACGGAAGCCACCGCTGGTATCGCCGAACGCGAGGGTCAGGCCGGTCACGATGATGATGATGACGGCGATGATCTTGGCGACCGGCCCCTCGATGGACTGGAGGATTTGCTGCAAGGGCTGCTCCCATGGCATCGACGAACCGGACGCATGGGCGGCCGGGGCAAGCATGAGGCTGATGGCAAGGGTGGATGCGGCGGTCGCGGCGAAGCGATAGCCGCGCGAAATCGTGCGGATCATGAGGATTCTCCTGTGCTGGTGGGGATTGCGGGGGTGATGCGATAGTCGCCGTCCGGCCCCAGCCCTTCGACGCGGGCAAGCTCGGCAAGCCGGCGCGCGGAACCGCGCCCGGCGAGGACGGCAACAAGGTCGATGGTCTCGGCGATCAGCGCGCGCGGGACGGTGACGACAGCCTCTTGAATGAGCTGTTCAAGGCGACGGAGCGCACCGATTCCGGTGCCCGCATGGATGGTGCCGATACCGCCGGGGTGTCCCGTTCCCCACGCTTTCAGAAGGTCGAGGGCTTCCGATCCGCGCACCTCGCCGATGGGGATGCGATCCGGGCGCAGGCGCAGCGAGGAACGGACCAGATCGGAAAGCGTCGCCACGCCGTCTTTCGTCCGCATGGCGACAAGGTTGGGCGCGGCGCATTGCAGCTCGCGCGTGTCCTCGATGATGA
>JAKOQZ010000105.1 GCA_029778105.1 Pseudomonadota bacterium
CGTCGGGGCGTCTGGTGACGCCGTTCGAGGCGGAAGATACGCCGATCAACTTCGCCTACTGGATGGTGTGGCGGCGCGGGCGCACGCTGTCGCCCGGGCTCAAGGCCTTCATCGACTGGCTGCGCGATGAAGCGGGCCAGGCCGAGGCGGATCCGGGCGCTGGTATCTAGCCGACGAACGCCCGTTCGATCACGAACTGGCCGGGCTCGCTCACCGCGCCTTCGTGCAGGCCGGCCTTTTCCAGCAGCGCCTTGGTGTCGTTGATCATCGCCATCGAGCCGCAGATCATCGCGCGGTCGTTGGCGGGATCGAAGGGCGGCACGCCGAGGTCTTCGAACAGCTTGCCGGTCTCGATGAGCGTGGTGACGCGCCCGGTGCGTGGGCCGGCCTCCTGCGTCACGGTCGTGATGTGGCGCAGCTTTCCGGCGGTCATCTCGCCGACCAGCGGGTCTTCGCGGGTCTGGCGCACCAGTTCCTCGCCATAGGCCAGTTCCGCCGCCTGGCGGCAGCCATGGACCAGGATCACGTCCTCGAACCGCTCGTAGGTGTCGGGATCGCGGATCAGCGAGGCGAAGGGGGCGATGCCGGTGCCCGTGGAGAGCATGTAAAGCCGCCTGGCCGGGGTCAGGGCATCCAGCACCAGCGTTCCGGTGGGCTTGCGCCCCAGCATGACCTGATCGCCCGGCTTGATGAGCTGAAGCCGCGAGGTGAGGGGGCCGTCCTCGACCTTGATCGAGTAGAAATCCAGCGCCTCGTCCCATGAGGGGCTGGCGATCGAGTAGGCGCGCAGCAGCGGCTTGCCGTTGACCTCAAGGCCAATCATCACGAATTCACCGGATCGGAACCGGAACGAAGCAGGCCGCGTAATGCGGAACTGGAACAGGCGGTCGGTCCAGTGACGAACCTCAAGCACGGTTTCCAGCGTCGGTCCGGTTGTCTTGGCAGCAGGGACCGCCGCACCATCAGGGGTAATCGCGTTCATCTCACGGGCTCCATCGGCGGCTGCGTTGCCACGCCCGGGTCAGGCGAAACCACAATCTGACGCTAATGTCACCATTAAGCCGTATGGCCTCGCGCGCGCGCGCGAGAAGGCATAACGAAGGGCTATAATTTCGGCAATTTCCGGCAGCTTTCGATGTATCGGTACGACGCGGTCGACAGACTTCTGGTCGAGGAACGGGCGGCCCAGTTCCGGGGCCAGACCGAGCGCTTTCTGAAGGGCGAGCTGAGCGAAGACGCGTTCAAGCCGCTGCGCCTGCAGAACGGGCTCTACGTCCAGCGCCATGCGCCGATGCTGCGCGTCGCAATCCCCTATGGGATGCTGTCGTCGGATCAGCTTCGCGTGCTGGGGCGGATCGCGCGCGAATACGACCGCGGCTACGGCCATTTCACGACGCGGCAGAACATCCAGTACAACTGGGTGGAGATCGCCCGCGTGCCGGACATCCTGGACGAGCTGGCGGCGGTCGAGATGCACGGCATCCAGACCAGCGGCAATTGCATCCGCAACACGACGACCGATCACCTGGCCGGCGTCGCCGCCGACGAGATCGTCGATCCGCGCCCCTATTGCGAGCTGATGCGCCAGTGGTCGACGTTCAATCCGGAATTCGCCTTCCTGCCGCGCAAGTTCAAAGTCGCCTTCAACGGCGCCGGTCAGAACCGCGCCGCGACCGGCGTGCATGACCTCGCCTTCGACCTGAAGCTGGATGCGGCGGGCGAAGTGGTGATGGACGTGATGGCCGGCGGCGGACAGGGCCGCACGCCGCGCATCGGCCCCGTCATCAAGCGCGACCTGCCCTGGCGCGAGATGCTGACCTACACCGAGGCGGTGCTGCGCGCCTATAATCGCTGGGGCCGCCGCGACAATCTCTACAAGGCGCGCATCAAGATTCTGGTGGAAAGCATCGGCGCAGAACGCTTCGCCGCCGACGTGGAAGACGAGTGGCGTCACCTGAAAGGCGGCATCGCGCGCATCACGGATGAAGAATTCCAGCGCATCAACGCCTGCTTCACCGACCCGGCCTATCTCAGCGACGACGAGGCGAGCGCCGATCTTTCCGGCTTACGCGTTCAGCACAAGCGTTTCGATGCCTGGCTGCGCCGCAATGTGGTGGCGCACAAGCGCGCGGGCTACGCCGCCGTGACGCTCAGCCTCAAGCGTACAGGCCCCGCACCCGGCGATGCGACCGATACCGAGATGGAGCGGGCCGCCGATCTCGCCGACCGCTTCTCGTTCGGCGAGCTGCGCGTGTCGCATCACCAGAACCTGGTGCTGGCGCATGTCGCGCGGAAGGACCTGTTCGATCTGTGGCAGGCGGCGGAAGCGGCCGGCTTCGCCGAGCCCAATATCGGCCTCGTCACCGATATCATCGCCTGCCCGGGCGGCGATTTCTGCGCGCTCGCCAATGCCCGCGCCATTCCGATCGCGACCGCGATCCAGGAGCGCTTCGATGCCGCCAAGCAGGAGGCCATCGGCGAGCTGGCGGTGAAGATCTCCGGCTGCATCAATTCATGCGGCCACCATCATGTCGGCCATATCGGCGTGCTCGGCGTCGATAAGAACGGCGAGGAATGGTACCAGATTCTTGTCGGCGGCCGTTCGGACAACGAGGTGACGCTCGGCACGATCCTGGGTCGCTCGATCAAGTTCGACGAAGTGCCCGGCATGGTGGAGCGCCTTGTCGATGTGTACCTGAACGCCCGCGAGGGCGAGGAACGCTTCATCGATACGGTCGGCCGCATCGGCATCGCGCCGTTCAAGGCCGCCGCCTATCCCGACAAGGTGCAGGCGGCATGAGCGAGATCATCCGCATCGCTAACAAGCGCATCGCCGTCGAGAACGACGGCTGGCTGCTGCTGAACGAAGCCGGCGCCGATGTGTGGCCGGAAGGCGACGTCATCGTGCCGCTGGCCGACTGGCTGGCGCGCCGCGATACGCTCAAAAGCCGCACGGGCCGCACCGGCGTCTGGCTGGCCCCCGCCGACGACACGCTGTCGCTGAAGGATGCGTTCGACGGCCTTGCCTTGATCGCCGTGCAGTTTCCGAAATTCACCGACGGGCGCGGCTATAGCCACGCGACGCTGCTGCGCCGCCGCCTTGGCTGGACGGGCGAGCTGCGCGCCTTTGGCGAGGTGCTGCGCGACCAGCTTTTCTATATGGCGCGCACCGGCTTCGATGCCTTCGTGGTGCCGGACGGCCTCAAGGCCGAAGCGCTGACCGGCGGGCTGAACGATTTCTCCGTCGCCTATCAGGATGCGGTGGTCGACCCTGCGGCCCCGGCGCTCGCCAACCGCGCGGCCGCCGTGCGCGAGGCGAAGATCGCGCGCACGACGCATCAGCTGCAGAAGATCGCGGCGAAGCACCCCGATGCCATCTTCGCGACCAGCCTGTCGGCGGAAGACATGGTCATCACCGACCTGATCGCGCGCCACAGTTTGCCGATCCACATCACGACGCTGGATACCGGTCGTCTGCATCCCGAGACGCTGGGCATGATCGGCGAGGTGAAGTCGAAATACGGCATCGACATCGAGGTGATGCACCCGGTCGCCGAAGCCGTGGAGGCGCATGTCGCGACGCATGGCGCGTTCGCCTTCTACGAGAGCCTGGAATTGCGCAAGGCGTGCTGCGGCATCCGTAAGGTCGAGCCGCTGAACCGGGCGCTCTCGGGCCGCTCGGCCTGGCTGACCGGACAGCGCCGCGACCAGGCCGTCACGCGCGTTCACCTGCCCGAGGCCGAGCACGACGAGGCGCGCGGCATGGCGAAGTACAATCCGCTCGCCGACTGGAGCTGGGACGACGTGCTCGCCTATGCGGCGCGCTTCGACGTGCCGCTCAATCCGCTGCATGCGCGCGGCTATCCCTCCATCGGCTGCGAGCCGTGCACGCGGGCCATCCGCCCCGGCGAAGACCCGCGCGCGGGACGCTGGTGGTGGGAACAGGCCGACGCCAAGGAATGCGGCCTGCATGTCGGGCCGGACGGAACGCTGACCCGCACCAATCTGGAATCCGCCGCATGAGCGCCCTGAAACCCTCGCGTCGTATGACGCATCTCGACGTGCTCGAGAGCGAGGCCATCCACATCATGCGCGAAGCCGCGGGCGAACGCTCGAAGCTCGCGCTGCTGTTCTCGGGCGGCAAGGACAGCGCCGTGGTGCTGCATCTCGCGACCAAGGCGTTCTGGCCGGAGCGGTTGCCGTTCCCGCTGCTCCACGTCGATACCGGGCACAACTTTCCCGAGGTGCTGGAATTCCGCGACGCGACCGCGCGGCGGCTCGGCGAGCGGTTGATCGTGCGCGAGGTCGAAGGCTCGATCCTGCGCGGCACGGTGAAGCTGCCGCGGCCGGACGCCAGCCGCAACGGCGCGCAGTCGGTCACGCTGCTCGAAGCCGTCGAAGAGTTCGGGTTTGATGCCCTCATCGGTGGCGCGCGGCGCGACGAGGAAAAGGCCCGCGCGAAGGAGCGAATCTTCTCGCATCGCGATGAGTTCGGCGCGTGGAACCCGAAGGCGCAGCGCGCGGAGCTGTGGAGCCTCTACAACGCGCGCATCAATCCGGGCGAGAACATGCGCGTCTTCCCGCTGTCCAATTGGACCGAGCGCGACGTGTGGGCCTATATCGCGCGCGAAGGCATCGCGCTGCCGTCGATCTATTTCGCGCACAAGCGCGACGTGGTGCGGCGCGACGGATTGCTGATGCCGGTGACGATGCTCACCCCGCCGCGTCCGGGCGATGTGGTGGAGAAGCTCTCCGTGCGCTTCCGCACGGTAGGCGACATCACCGGCACCTGCCCCGTCGCCAGCGAGGCGGAGACGGTGGATGAGATCCTCGCCGAAACCGAGATCGCCGAACTCAGCGAGCGCGGCGCGACCCGCATGGACGACCGCGTCAACGAAGCCGCCATGGAGCGCCGCAAGCGCGAGGGGTATTTCTGATGGCCCTGCCCACGACAGACGAGGATGCCGGCGTCCTGCGCTTCATCACGGCGGGCAGCGTGGATGACGGCAAGTCGACCCTGATCGGGCGGCTGCTGTTCGATTCCAAGGGCTTGCTGCGCGACCAGGTGGCGGCGATCTCGAAGAGCCGCGCGGGGTCGAATGAGGAAGCCGAGATCGATCTGGCGCTGGTGACGGATGGCCTTGAGAGCGAGCGCGAGCAGGGCATCACCATCGATGTCGCCTATCGCTATTTCGCGACGCCGCGCCGCTCGTTCATCATCGCCGATGCGCCGGGGCATGAGCAGTACACGCGCAACATGGTGACGGCGGCGTCGAACGCCGAAGCCGCCGTGATCCTGATCGACGCCAGCCGCCTGGCGGGCAAGGGGCTCAAGGCCCAGACGCGCCGCCATGCGACCATCGCCAAGCTGATGGGCCTGAAAGTCATCGTCGCGGTGAACAAGATGGACCTGACCGGCTGGTCGCGCGCGGTGTTTGAGGAAATCCGCGACAACTTTGCGCGCGTCGCACGCACGCTCGGCATCGAAGACCCGATCTATGTGCCGATCGCCGCCAAGCATGGCGACAATGTCGCGCGCCGCACGCCGCATACGCCCTGGTATGACGGCCCGCCGTTGCTGGAGATTCTGGAGACGCTCGACGCGACGCGCCGCAATGACGGCGTCTTCCGCCTGCCGGTGCAGCGGGTCATCCGCATGCCCGACGGCGCGCGCGCCTATGCCGGCCGCATCGCCTCGGGCGATGTCGCGGTGGGGCAGGAGATCACCGTGCTTCCCTCGGGCCAGACGGCCGTGGTGGAGGCGATCCGCACCTTTGACGGCGCGTTCGCCGATGCGGCGGAGGGCCAGTCGGTCGGTGTGGTGCTCGACCGCGATGTCGATGTCAGCCGCGGCGACACGCTGGCCTCGGCCGAGGCGCGCACCACGCGGGCTCTCGTTGCGGACCTTTGCTGGCTGGATGAAGAGCCCTGGGAGAAGGGGCGGCGCTATCTGCTGAAGCAGGGCAGCCGCACCACGCAGGCGCTGATCGACGGCATCGTCTTCGTGCGCGAGATGACGGAGCTGGCGGAGGTGGGCGAGGCGTCGGGCCTGAAGCTGAACGATATCGCCTCCGTCAAGGTGAAGCTGCGCGATCCCATTCTCGCCGACACCTATGCCGAGCGCCCGGCGACCGGCGCCTTCGTGCTGATCGATGCGGCCTCGAACCAGACCGCCGCCGCTGGCATGATCCGCGAGGCGGCATGACGGGCACGGTCTATCTCGTCGGGGCGGGGCCGGGCGCGGCCGATCTGCTGACGCTGCGCGCGGCGCGGCTGCTGGGGCAGGCGGATCTCATCCTGCACGACGCGCTGGTGAGCGATGAGGTGCTGGCTCTTGGCATTCGTGCGCGCAAGCTGAATGTCGGCAAGCGCGCGAACAGGCCCTCGACCGATCAGAGCTTCATCAACCGTCTGCTCGTGCGCGCGGCGCATCGCGGCAAGGTGGTCGTGCGGTTGAAGGGCGGCGATCCGATGCTGTTCGGCCGCGCGCAGGAAGAACTCGATGCGCTGAACGCCGCCGGCATTCCGGTGGAGATCGTGCCCGGCATCAGCGCCGGGTTCGCGGCCGCCGCCGAGATCGCGCAGTCGCTGACGCAGCGCCGTCTGTCGCGCTCGGTCGTGTTCGTCACGCCCGCCGTGGCGCGCGGCGACAAGACCGACGATGGCTGGGTCGATGCGGCGGCGGCGGCGGATACCGCCGTCGTCTATATGGGCAAGGCCGAAGCGGCGCGCGTGCGCGATGCGCTGATCGCGCGCGGCCTCCCGGCCGGCCGCCCGGCCGTGCTGGTGGAAAGCGCCTCGCGCGGCGGGCCGGTGGCCGGCGGCACGCTCGGTGCGCTAGCCGACATCGCCGCGCAGGCGGGCGAGGGTCCGGCGCTGCTGCTGATCGGCGAGATTTTCGCCGAGGCCGCCGCGCGTCATGCGTTCGATGCGAACAGGGATGTCACCGTACGGAGGGCTTAGGTCATGCTGCCTGTGATGCTCGATCCGACCCGTCTGCGCGTCGGCCTCGCCGGCCGGGGCGCGCTGACGCTGAAGCGCCTGGAATGGTTCCGCAAGCTCGGCGTCAGCCCCGAGATCTTCTCCGATACGCCCTCGGCGGAACTGGCTGACGCCGCCGGCGATCTCATTCTGCCGCGTCTCCCCGACCCCGGCGATCTCGTGGCGCTCGACGTGCTGTGGATCGCCGATCTGGAGCGGCATGAGGCGGAGGACCTCTTCACCCAGGCGCGCGCCGTGAAGGTGCTGGTGAACGTGGAAGACGATCTGCCGTTCTGCGATTTCCATACGCCGTCGGTCGTGAAGCGCGGGCGGCTCGTCATCGCGGCCGGCACGGGCGGGGCGAGCCCGGCTGTCGCCGCGGCGGTGCGGGTGCGCGTCGAAGAGGCCTTCCCGGAAGGCTGGGCGGATGCGCTGGAGGATATCGCTGCGGCGCGCGCCCAGTTGCGGGCGAGCGGCGCCACGGCGGCGGAGGTTTCGGCAGACGCCAGGGATCGCCTCAGCGCCGCCTGTCTGATCTAACGGCCACAGAGCGGCTCCAGCCGCCGCAGGGAGGAGCCAGATGAAAGCCGCCGTCTATTACGAGAACGGTCCCCCGTCGGTCCTGAAATACGAGGATGTCGACGATCCCGTCCTGCTGCCGCAGGGCATCATCATCCGCGTCGAGGCGGTCAGCATCGAGGGCGGCGACACGCTGAACCGCCTTGGCGGCGCGCTGGTGACGAAGCCGCACATCGTCGGCTATCAGGCCGCCGGCACGATCATCGATGTCGGCGCGGAGGTGACGCATCTGAAGCGCGGCCAGCGCGTGGTGACCGTCAACGCGTTCGGTAGCCACGCGGAGCTGCGCAGCGTGTTCGCGCGCACGGCGTGGGTCATCCCCGACGGGCTGGACATCAAGCAGGCGGCGGCGATCCCCGTGCCGTTCGGCACGGCGCATGAATGCCTGTTCGAGTATGGCCGCCTGAAGACCGGCGAGACCGTGCTGGTGCAGGCGGGTGCGAGCGCCGTGGGACTCGCCGCGATCCAGCTCGCCAAACATGCCGGCGCGCGGGTGATCGCCACGGCCTCCAGCCCGGAGCGGCTGGAGAAGCTGAAGCCGCTCGGCCTTGATCACGGCATCGACTATGCGAAGGACGATGTCGTCGCCGAGGTCATGCGCCTTACCGATAACAAGGGCGTCGATGTCGTGGTCGATCCGGTCGGCGGGGCGACGCTGCAATCCTCGCTCGGGTCGCTCGCCTATCGCGGGCGCGTGTCGCTGGTCGGCAATGCGGGCCGCGTGCCGCAGAAGGTGGACGTGTCGAACCTGATGCCCGGCAATCGCGCGCTGAATGGGGTGTTCCTGGGCGCGGAGATCATGTCGGACCGCGTGCACGACATGATCCAGCGCCAGATCGACGAGGTCGCGGCGGGGCGCCTGACCGTGGTGATCGACAGCACCTACCCCTTGAGCGAGGCGGCCGCCGCGCACGCCTATATCGAAAGCCGTAAGGCGGTCGGGCGCGTTCTGCTGATCCCGTAAACGAAAAAGGCCGGGCTTCGGCCCGGCCTTTCCTTTCGTCTTGCTTTATTCCGGCAGGCGCACCGGGCGCATCATCGGCATGGAGCCGAGATCGCCGTCGCCGCGCGGGCGATAGGGCTCGGTCGGCATCATCGGACGGTTGCCGTTTCCGGGCTTGCCGCCGCCATTGCCGCCCTGGCCGCGATGCGGCTTGCCGCCGTTCGGACGGCCGGCATGCGGCTTGCCGTGACCCTGCGCCGGCTTGCCGTGACCGTGATGGCCGCCGGGCTTGCCGCCCTTGGCCTGCTGCGGGCGCTGTCCGGGCTTGCCGGCCGGCTTGTTGCCCGGGCGGCCGCCCTGGTTGTGGCGCTGGCCCTGCTGCTGACGGCGCAGCTCGCCGCGCGTCAGGTCGGTGCTTTCGGGCGCCGCGACATTCGCCGAATTCGGCACGATCTTGCCGCGGCGGTCTTCCGCGTCGATTGGCTTGCGGATCAGTTTTTCGATGTCGCGCAGATAGGCACGCTCCTCGTTATCGCAGAACGAGATGGCGACGCCCGACGCGCCGGCGCGCGCGGTGCGGCCGATGCGGTGGACGTAGGATTCGGGAATGTTGGGCAGGTGGTAGTTCACCACGTGGCTCACCGCATCGATGTCGATGCCGCGCGCCGCGATATCGGTCGCGACCAGCACCCTGATCTCGCCGGCCTTGAACATCGACAGCGCGCGCTCGCGCTGGTTCTGGCTCTTGTTGCCGTGGATCGCGGCCGACTTGATGCCCTGCTGCTCGAGATAGCGCACCACCTTGTCGGCGCCGTGCTTGGTGCGGGTGAAGACGAGGCTGCGCGTCATTTCCGGCGAGCGCAGCGCCTCGGCGAGGGCAGCGTTCTTTTCGGCCGGATACATGAATTCCACGCGCTGGCGGATCAGTTCGACCGTGGTGGCGACCGGCGTCACCTGCACGCGCTCGGGTTCGTGCAGCAACTCGCCGGCGAGCTTCGCGATCTCCGTCGGCATGGTGGCCGAGAAGAAGAGGTTCTGCCTCTTGCGCGGCAGGCCGGCGACGAGCTTCCGGATGTCGTGGATAAAGCCCATGTCCAGCATCTGGTCGGCTTCGTCCAGGACGAAGATCTCGACATGGTCGAAGCGAATATTGCCTTCGCGCATGTGGTCGAGCAGGCGGCCGGGCGTGGCGACCAGAATGTCCACGCCGGCGCGCAGCGTGCGGGCCTGCGGCACGTGGCCGACGCCGCCGAACACGGTGGTGACCGAAAGCGGCAGGTTGCGGCCATAGGCGCGGAAGCTCTCGGCGATCTGGGTCGCCAGCTCGCGGGTGGGCGAGAGGATCAGCGCGCGGCAGGTCATCGGCTTGCGATTGACCTTGAACGCCGCGAGGCGCTGCAGCATCGGCAGCGCGAACGCGGCGGTCTTGCCGGTGCCGGTCTGGGCGATGCCGAGCAGATCCTTGCCCTTCAGCACATGCGGAATGGCCTGGGCCTGGATCGGGGTGGGGGCGGAGTAGCCCTCGGCAGCCAGCGCATCGAGCAGCGGCTGGGTCAGCAGAAGGTCGTTGAAGGTGGTCACGTCAAAAATTCCATGTAGCCGAAACGGCGCGGGCCAGTGGCGCGCGTCCGGCGGCGGGGTTGAGAACGCCCCGCGTAAACATGGGTGTCCGAAAGATCAGGAAATGGGCTGTTTCGCCGCCGGCGCCCTGACCAAAAAAGCCGGGCTGCCTTTACGCTGGCGGCTGAAACGCGGGGCCGGATCGTCCGGCCATGGCGCAGGACATAACATTTCGCAGATGCGAAATCAATCTGCCGAAGAGTGTTTTCCCATGCGAAGGGCCAGCCGCCGGCCGCGGCTGGCGTCACCTCACGACCTCACGCGGCTTCGGTGAACTGGGCCTTCAGTTCCTTCTTCATGATCTTGCCGTTCGCGTTACGCGGCAGGTTGTCGGGCATGAAGATCACCTGCACCGGCACCTTGAAGGCGGCGAGCTTGCTCGCGACGTGGGCGCGGATTTCGCCTTCGGTCGCTTCGTGGTCGGGCTTCAGGTGGACGATGGCGATGGGCTCTTCGCCCAGCACCTTGTGCGGGCGGCCGACGACGGCGGCGTCCATCACGGCCGGGTGGTCGTAGATCGCATTCTCGACCTCGACGCAGTAGATGTTTTCGCCGCCGCGGATCAGCATGTCCTTGGCGCGGTCGACGATATAGACGAAGCCCTCGTCGTCGATGCGCGCCAGATCGCCGGTCTTCACCCAGCCATCGATAAAGGTGTCGGCCGTGGCTTCGGGCTTGCCCCAGTAGCCGCGCACGACGATCGGCCCCTTGTACCAGAGCTCGCCGACCTCGCCGATCGGCAGCTCCTGGCCGTCCGGCGACATGATCTTGGCTTCGCCCGTCATCGCCGGCACGCCGCAGCTTGCGGGTTTCCGGATATAGTCTTCGCCGAAATTGCTGGTCGCGGTGGCGGAGGTTTCCGTCATGCCCCAGCCCTGGCCGGGCTGCATGGCCGGGAAACGTTCTTTCAGACGGCGCACGAGTTCGGGCGCCGAGGGCGCGCCGCCATACGAGACGATCTCCAGCGACGACAGGTCGAACTCGTCGAATCGGGGATGTTCGACGATCTGCCAGGCGATGGTCGGCACGCCGCCGGCCGAGTTGATTTTCTCGCGCTCGATCAGGCCCAGCGCTTGGTCGGCGTCCCACTTGCGCTGGAGCACCAGCTTGGTGCCGCCGGCCATCGCAGGGATCATCACCGCGAAGCAGCCCGTCGCGTGGAAGAAGGGCACGGACAACAGCGTCGCCTTGCGCGGCAAGGTGGGGTCGGGCTGCGGCGGGATTTCGCCGCGGCGCAGGAAGCTGCGCGCCTGTGCGCTCAGCGCATTGACGATGTTCGAGATGATGTTGCGGTGGGTGATGATCGCGCCCTTGGGCTTCCCCGTGGTGCCCGAGGTGTAGAAGATCGCGACGTCGCCATCGGGGTCGAGCGTGACGGCGGGCAGTGCGCCGTCCGGCAGGTTCTTCCAATCGTTCGGGCGGCCGAGCACGCTTTCCAGCGGCGTCACCTTGGGATGGCCGATCGGCCCCGGCGCGCGGCAGACATAGACTTTCTCGACGGCCGGGCAGTTGGCGATATGCGGTTCGATGCGGGCCCAGCGTTCGCCGTCGGCGATCACGATCTTGGAGCCGGAATCGGTAATGCCGTATTCCAGTTCGGGTCCGGTCCACCAGGCATTCAGCGGCGTCACGATGGCGCCGGCCAGAACGGCGCCCCAGAAGACCGCGGACCATTCGGGTAGATTGCGCGCGATGATCGCCACGCGGTCGCCCGGCTTCACGCCGTCGGCGATCAGCTGCGCCGCCATCTTCAGCGCCGCCTTGCGGTGGGCGGCGAAGGTCACCCGGTCCTCGTCGAGGACGATGTAGTCGTGGCTCGCCCAGGCCTCGCCCAGCGCGAAAATCTCGCCCAGCGTCTTGGGCGCGTTTTTCCATGTCTTGAAGGTGATCCCCCGGATCACGGTCTCTTCGATCGCCAGCGGCGAATCCGGGGCGCCGGCCATCAACAGATGGGCGTCGCGGATGGACATCGCCGGAAAGCCCGGCGGAAGAAGGTCGGTCAGGTCAGCGCTCACGGGCGGCTCCTCCAGATGACGGATGTTATTGATTTTAGGGGACGAAACCCCAACCGCCGTCCCGTTGCAAGCGGTTGCACAGGACGATTGCATCGGCGGCGCTTCTGAGGCGTCATCCGGCCCATGTCCGATGTTTCTGCCGTGTCCTCCCCCGACTTTGCAACCTATCTGGTCCGGCTGTCCGACGCGCTGGAGCGGCGTTCGCTGGACGGTCGATCGCTTGCGCCCGTTTTCGATCCTGCGCGCGCCGGGCCAGCCGCGCCGAACGAAGTGTTCGTCGGGCTGGGGTCCTGGAATGAGCCGCATCGGGGCGCCTGTCTCAACAACAAGGGCTCGGCGGGACTGTTCGGCTGGAAGCGGGACCCGGTCACGGTGGCGACCTTCGTGCGCGACGCCGGCCCCGATCTGGTCGCCGCCTGGCGCGCCGCGTTCGGCGGCACGATCGCCGAGGTGCTCGACAACGCGGTGTTCGTGGTCGAGGACGCCAGCCCCGACTCGGTGCTGACGGTCATATTCTGGCTCGCGCGCCTGGCCGGCGTGCCGGCCGAACAACTGCCCATGCGCTGGCTCACGGCTCTGACGGCCTGGGAACGCGACGGGATCGCGCCTTCGGTCACGCGCAGCTGGACCGCGCTGATGTCCGCCTTGGCCCATTCGCATTTCGGGTCGGCCCATGACGGCGCCGGCATCGGCGCGGCATGGGACGGCGCCTTGCGCTTCACCGTCACGTTGCTTCGGGAGGGCAGCGATCCCGATGCGGTCGATCCCGAACATGCGCCGGCCATGCTCGCCGACCCCGCCTATGGCCGCGCCATCGCCTTCGCACTGAACGAGAAGCAGGACTATCTCCAGTCGCTGTCCAGGGCCGTGAGGCTGGAACTGCTGGTGCCGATGTCCGGCGGTCCGGGGCGTTCGCTGCTGGTCGACGCCTATTTCGCGACCGAGTCCAATGCGCCCTCGGGGGTGAAGAAGATCTTCATCCGCACCGACACCGAAAACACGACCTTCGGCAACGGCTTTGCGCTGATGGGCCTCTACCGGCCGGGCCTTGAGGGCACCGGCAACGACATGACCATTTCGGTCGATCCGCGCTCGGGCATCGCGCTCAAGGACCTGTGGCGCACGCTGGACGATGAGGAGACGCGGCGCTGGGCAGGCAAGCGACCCAACGGGAATCCGCGCCGCATCGCCAGCTATGCCCCCGGCGAGGGCTACGATCAGCCGTGGTGGGACGATCACGGCCGTTACACGCTGATCGGCGCGCCAAAGCGCATCGGCCATGAGGGCCCGGGCTCCAAACTGCCGTGGGCCGATGTGCTCGAGGCCGTGTGGCGCAACTATAATCAGCTGCGTGTGGTCCACGCGCTCGACCTCAACGCCGACCGGCGCCTGACGCCCATCGACGAATGCACCTCGCGCCGGGTGGTCAAGGGCGAGGGCGAGGCGGCTGTCGTCCGCCACCTCATTTCCGTGCGCTGGAACCGCAGCGACGCCGACGGCCAGACCCTGCAGTTCACCCCGACGGTGAAGCGGCATCTGGCGGCGATGGTGATGCGCGCCGCCGCCGGGAAGAGCGGGCCGGTGCCGCTGTCCGATCTCGCGGCCCAGGAAGACTTCGACTATCAGGATCTGGCCGGCGGCGCGGTCGTCGTGACGCGCGACGGCGCGCTTTTGTTCGACGACTGGCGCGACCGCGAACTGGACGCTGCGACGTTGACGGCGGATTTCGATCAGGCCGTCGAGCTGCTTGCGGCCTCACGCGCCTATGACGCCGAAGTCGACCGGCTCTACGCGGGCTGGGGTTCGCCGGGCGGCTGGTTCTCGGGGCGTTCGGGCGACGTGCTGCACCAGGTCACGGCGCTGCGCGCCCGCGTCGTTGCGACCTTCCAGAAGGCCGATCTGGCGAAGGCGTCGCCCGAGCGCCGGGCGTTCAGGGCGGCCCTCGAACAGCGCTGGGGGCTGCAGGACAAGGAAGCGCAGCTCACCGGGCGGCTGAAGGATCTTCAGGAGATCGTCGAGACCAAGGCGACATTGGACACCCAGGGCATGGCCACCCTGCTGGCCTTCGTCACCATTCCCGCCTTCGTCGCCTCGGTCCTGCAGCTCTACGGCAATGTGGTCGCCGCCTCGACCGACGATAGCGGGCCGGCCTATGGCATCGCGATGTTCGCGCTGCTCTCGGTGCTGTCGCTCGTCTCGATGATCGCCGCCTTCATCATCACGCGCCGCAAGGGCTGAGCCGCCCCCGGCTTGGGGCCAGGCGGCATTCCGGAGCGGCGGGCGCGTCGCAGCGCTGCCTCCCGTCCAGCCCGGGCTGACCTCCAGATCCCAGGTTGACCGCCTCGCGGTGCGGGACTAAGGGGCGCTATCGCCACTTCGTATTCGCGGGCCGGCCATGCTGCGTATTTTCGAGATCGCCGATGCCTGCCTGAAGCGCCGCCAGCTGGACCTGTCGGCGGGGGTCGTGATCCCGGAAACGGCGCTCTGGATCGATCTCTACGCCCCGACCGCCGAGGAGGCGCGCAAGGCGGAAGCCTTTCTGGAAATCGCCCTTCCGACCAAGGAAGAGATGGAGGAGATCGAGGCGTCCAGCCGAGTCTATGTGGAAGACGGCGGCCTGTTCATGACGACCAGCATCGTGTCGAAGACCGAGACCGAACATCCGGAATCGGCCGCCGTCACCTTTGTGCTGGCCAAGAACCGGCTGCTGACGATCCGCTACAGCGAGCCGATGCCGTTCAACACCTTCCCGGCCCGCGCCGAGCGCCAGCCGGGCATGTGGGCGACGGCCGACTATCTTCTGGTCGGCATACTGGAAGCCATCGTCGACCGCACGGCGGATATTCTCGAACGGGTCGGCGCCGACGTCGACAGCCTCAGCCGCGAGTCGTTCGACAAGCCGCGCCACAACCAGGCGCTCGACCACCGCGACTTCCAGGGCCTGCTGTCGCGCCTGGGGCGGCAGAACGACCTGATCGGCAAGGTCCGCGAAAGCCTGATCGGCTTCTCGCGCATCCTCACCTTCCTGACCCAGACCTTCGAGGGCAAGCCGGGCGGGAAGGAGCTGCGCAGCTACAACAAGACGATCACGCGCGACGTGGCCTCGCTGGCCGATCACACGAACTTCCTGTCGAACAAGATCACCTTCCTGCTCGACGCCATTCTGGGCATGATCAATCTGGAGCAGAACCGCATCATCAAGGTGATCTCGGTTTCCTCCGTTGTGTTCCTGCCGCCCACCCTGTTCGCCAGCGTGTGGGGCATGAATTTCGCGCACATGCCTGAGCTGCAGGAGCCGTGGGCCTATCCCGTCGCGCTCGCCATCATCATCGTTTCGGCGATCATTCCCGCCGCCTACTTCAAGATCCGCGGCTGGCTGTGATGCCTCCGGCGTCCCGATGAGCGCCGGCTCGCGCGTCGACGCGCCCTTCGCAGGCATCCTCTACAAGATCGGCGCGACGCTGGGCTTCGCTGCGATGGCGGCATGCATCAAGGCGGCGGGCGAGGGCTATCCGGTCGGCGAGGTCGTGTTCTTCCGCTCGCTTTTCGCCCTGCCGCCGGTGCTGATCTGGGCATGGGCGGCGGGCAATCTCACCGATGCGTGGCGCACGAAGAATATCTGGCTGCACATCTCGCGCTCCACGATCGGCATCGCGGCCATGGCGATGTCGTTCATCGCGCTCGCCGATCTGCCGCTCGCCGACTGGACGGTGATCGGCTTCGCCATGCCCATCTTCGCCACGATCCTGGCGGCAGCGCTGCTGAACGAGCCGGTGGGCAGCTGGCGGGCCGGCGCGGTGGCGGCCGGGTTTGTCGGCGTGCTGGTCATCGTCGGTCCCAAGCTCAGTTTCGAACACGGCGTGCCGGCGCTGATCATGCTGGTCTCGACGCTCTGCGCGGGCATGGTCATCGTCATCATCCGCCGCATTTCGGTGACGGAGACGGGCATCTCCATCGCCTTCTATTTCATGACATCGTGCACGCTGGTCGGTGCGGCGACGCTGCCGTTCGCCTGGAAGACGCCCGATACGCAGGGGCTGGTCCTGCTCATCGCCTCGGGCGTCTTCGGCGGGCTCGGCCAGGTGTGCAACACCTTCGCCTATGCGCGTGCGCAGCCTTCGCTGCTGGGGCCGTTCGACTATCTGGGTCTGATCTGGGCGGTGACGCTGGGCGCGGCCATTTTCGACCAATGGCCCGACTGGACGGTCTGGGTGGGGGCCGTGATCGTCGTCGGCTCGGGCCTCGTCATCGCCTGGCGGGAGCGCCGCCTCGGCCTGCAGAAGCAGCGCATCCAGAGTGTGTGAGGCGAGAGGCGGCGATCAGGCCGCTTCCTTCGCCTTCAGCCCGTCGCGGATCGCGTCCAGCTCGGCCACCAGCTCGGGGCCGAAATAATGCAGCACTTCGTCCCGCTGGGCGTCGTAGCACGAGGGGCCGTTGCCCATGCAGATCAGCGAGCCCTCATACAACTCCTCGCCCAGGCACATCAGACCGTCGCCGAAAGTGAGCGGGAAGAGGCTGGAGATCAGCGGCTTGATCTCGTGATAGTCGAAGCCCTTCTCCAGCGCGAAGGAGTGCAGCTTGCACGCGCCGTTCTCGCGGTTCTGGAAGGTGCATGAGCCGTTCACGACCCGGGTACGCGTCGATTTGCCGCCGGGATAGTCGGCGATGGTCTCCCACTCGTTGGTGAACCAGTCTTCCGAACGAGTGCCCAGATAGGCTTCCAGCTCGTCCTTGCGCTTCATGATGCGCTCGACGTTCTCCACGTCGATATCGACACCCCAGTTGCAGCAGCTGTGGCCGCAAAAGGTGCAGGACAGGCAGGCGCTGAAATAGCTGAGGCGGAAGATGTTGAGATCGACGCTGTCGATCGTGGGGGTGCCTTCGCGCGAGGTATAGCTGCGCGACAGTTTCACCGGATCGTATTCATTGTCCGACATCGAATCCCCGCCTTAGAGCCGTCCGCCATAGACTGCCTTATGTCGCCCTTCGCGATAATAGTCCGGGATGGTCGCGATCAAGGGGAAGCCGCAAGTTTCATAGAGGTGATGCGCCGCTGCATAGGCATCGCCCGTTTCGGTCTCGATGAAGAGGTGCGAGGCGTTCTCAAGCCGGGCGCGCTTCGCCGTCTCCTCCAGCAGCATCCGTCCCGCGCCCTTGCCCTGCGCGCGGGGATGCGTGGCGATCCAGTAGAGGTCATAGCGCCGGTCGGTCGCCGGGATCGGGCCCCAGATGGCGAAGGCGGCGGGGCCTTCGGTATCGCTCGCGACCAGCAGGCGATAGCCCGAATGGGCCTCGCCCTCCTCGATCAGCTTCTCCAGAATCTCGGGCACGAACGCGATCTCGTCGTCGCTGAAATTGCCGCAGGCGGCGGCGATGGCGGGCAGCGCCGCCTCGTCGCCCGGTCGCGGGCGGTCTCGCAAGGCAAAGCTCATGACGCCGCGCGGCGCAGGCCCGCCTGCACGATGGCGTCGATCAGCGCGGAATAGGAGATGCCATCGCGCAGCGCGGCCATGGCCAGGCCGGCGTCGTGGCTGATGTCGGGGTTCACGTTGATGTCGATGACATAGGGCGTGCCGTCCGCCGCGACGCGGAAATCAACCCGCGCCCAGCCACCCAGATCGAACATCTCCCAGACCTTCAGGGAAATCCGGCGCAGTTCCGCCGCCAGCTGCGGTTCCGCCGCCTCGTCGATGAAACGGCGATTGGTGTGACGGTACTCGTCGCTGTCCTCGCGCCACTTGGCGGCGTAGTCGATGATGCGGTGCTTGCCCTCGGGAAAGCCGGTGAAGTCCATTTCGGCCAGCGGCAGGACGCGGCCGCCTTCAGGCGTTTCGATCATCGCGACGTTGAACTCGCGCCCGGTGATGAACTCCTCGGCGAAGGTCTTGCCGCCGAACTTCGCCTCCCACTGGCCGGCGCGCGCCTCCACCGCCGCGCGGCCGGTCACCACGGCGTCGTTGTCGAGCCCCAGCGAGGCGTGTTCGGCGATCGCCTTCACGATATAGGGCCGGTCGTCCTTCAGACCCGCCCAGTGCGGCCCTTCGGCATAATGCGGCGTCGGGATGCCGGCTTCGGTCAGCAACCGCTTGGCGATCAGCTTGTCGGTGCCGGCCATCAGCCCGAATGAGCCCGAGCCGGCGAAGGGCACGCGCGCGGCCTCGTAAATGCCGGTGGCGACGAAGGCGAGGCGATCGGTCGCGAGAAAGCTCTCCACGAGATTGAAGACGAAACCCGGCGGGTCGGCGCGCAGATCGTCCAGCACCTTCTGGAGATCTCCATCGAACTTGCGGTGCTCCGCCTGCCAGCCGAGCCCCGCGAGAGCTTCCACCAGGCTCGCAGCGATGGCGCCCGTCGAATTGGCGGGGTCTTCCTCTTCGCCCGGCACGATGGCGGTGAAGACGATGCAGCGGCGGCTCATGCCGCCGCCCGGACGTGGCGCGCGGCGAGGGCGGGGTGGCGCGTGAGGAACGCGTCGGTGATCGCCCCGATCAGGTCGCGATAGCGCCAGCCCGCGAAGTTCGAGAGGAACACGAGATCGGAATAGTCGGGGTGGAGCCCGGCGAGCGGGTTCACCTCGATGAAATGCGGCCGGCCGGCAGCATCCGATTTCACATCCGCCCGGCCGCCGTCGCGGCAGCGCAGGCTGCGCCATCCCGCCAGCGCCACGTCGCCGGCGGCGACGGCCTCCGGGTCGGTGACCAGCTCGTAGCCGATCTTGCCTTCCCAGTGCTGCTTGTTGTCGTAGCCATAGCCGTTGGCGGTCGCGGCGGTATCGAAGATCACTTCCATGATGCCGATCACGCGGGCGGTCTTGCCTTCGCCGACGATCCCGACCGTGAACTCGCGTCCCGGCAGATAGGTCTCCACGATCACCGGCTGGTGGAACTGGCGGATCAGATCCGCCGTCACGGCCTCCAGCTCGACATGATTGGACGCTTTCGACGCCGGGCCGACGCCTTTGCCCGAGCCCTCGGCCACCGGCTTGGCGAAGAGCGGGAACGGCAGCGTCACGGCCTTCGCCTGCGCCGCATCGGTCAGCAGCACGAAATCGGCCGTCGGCACGCCGTCATGCGCCAGCACCTTCTTGGCCATCGCCTTGTCGAGCGTCAGCGCCGTGGTCAGCGGATCGGAGAAGACATAGGGAATGCCATAGGCGTCGAGCAGGCATGGCACCTGGCTTTCCCGGCCAAGGCCCGAAACGCCCTCGCAGATATTGAAGACGAAATCCCAGCGTGCCCCGCCGACCAGCTTCTCGGCCAGCTTTTTCACATGGCCGACGCGCTCCACCGCGAAGCCCAGATCGGCCAGCGCCGTCTCCAGGCCTTCGATGGTGCGGGGGCTGTCGAACTCGGCGGTCTCTTCCTCACCGAAGCCCATGTCCAGATAGTCCTGGCGCAGGTCATAGGTGAGGCCGACGCGCAGCACGGGCGCGCCTATTCCGCCGCGGCGGGCAGGTCCAAAGGCTTGTCGGCCCCGACAGCCCCGTCCGGATCGGGATAGCGATAGCGGCCGTTCTCATAGTTGGTGAGAACCAGCTCGTCGCCGTCGCGCCCCAGAATATAGTCGGGATTGACCGGAATCTTGCCGCCGCCGCCCGGTGCGTCGATCACGAAGGTCGGGATGGCATAGCCCGTGGTGTGGCCGCGCAGGCCGCGGATGATCTCGACGCCCTTGTCGACCGACGTGCGGAAATGGGCCGAGCCGGTGATCGGGTCGCACTGATAGAGATAATAGGGACGCACCCGGCGCATCAGCAGCCCGTGCATCAGGTTCTTCATCACGCCGACATCGTCGTTGATGTCCTTCAGCAGCACGGTCTGCGAGCCGAGCGGGATGCCCGCATCGGCCAGACGCGCCGTCGCCTCGGTCACTTCCGGCGTGAATTCGGCCGGATGGGTGAAGTGCAGGCTCATCCAAAGCGGATGGTGCTTTTTCAGCACCCGGATGAGATCGCGCGTGACGCGCTGGGGCAGCACGACCGGAATCTTGGTCCCGATGCGCACGAACTCGACATGCTTGATCTTCCTGAGGCGCCCCAGGAGATAGTCCAGCTTGTCGTCGCCGATCGACAGCGGGTCGCCGCCCGAGAGCAGCACGTCGCGGATTTCGGTGTGGGCCTCAATGTATTCCAGCGCCTTTTCCCACTCGGCGGTCGAGAAGTGGTACTCGCCGCCGGCATTGCCGACCATGCGGCTGCGCGTGCAATAGCGGCAATAGGTGGCGCAGAAGCCGGTGGTGAGGAACAGAACCCGGTCGGGATAGCGGTGCACCAGGCCCGGCGTCGCCATGTCGTGGTCTTCGCCCAGCGGATCGTCTTCCTCGCCCGGCATCTTCAGGAACTCCTGGCCGACCATGATGTGGGTGCGGCGCAGCGGCTCCATCGGATCTTCAAGACCCATGAGCGAGGCGTAATAGGGCGTAATCCCGACCGGCAGCGAGCCGGTGTGGTTGGCGGCGGCGGTGCGTTCGTCGTCCGACAGCTTGAAGATGCGCTCCAGCTCGGCGGCCGAGCGGATGCGGTGACGCGATTGCCAGCGCCAGTCGTTCCAGTCGTCCTGCGTCGCTTCGGGATAGAAGCGCTTCATGAAGGCGCGGCTGGCGGGCCCGATGGGAAAACGGTTCACCCGGCGCAGCGGCGTCGGCGCGGGAGCGCTGATGGCGGCCGGCGCGGGGCCGAGCAGGGCTGCCGACCCGCGCGCCGACCGTTTCGGGCGGACAGAGTCGATGCCGTTTTCGGGAGAGGTCTGAGAGGAGCGATCTTGTTTGCGCCCTGAGGCGTCGAAGATCGTATGTGCCGTCATGTGAGACCAGCGTGTCGTTCGTGCCGTTTCGTGCGCGACGCCGGTCGACGTCTTTGTCCCCTCACACGAATCCAAAAGCGATTCGACACTACGCGAAGAATCTGCGTCGTCAACAAAATGACTCGCTTCGCAAGATGAAGAGCAAGTCATGTCCGGCGTCTCTATTGGGCGCCGTTCAGGCCGCGTTCAGTCCCTCTTGAAGCCCGACGCGTCGATGAGGTGGAAGGTGCGGAAGACCGGCTCGCCGCGCTTGGCGCCGATGCGGACGGACGAGATCTCGATCTCCTGCGCCGCCGCGAAATGCGCCGCCACGTCGGACGAGTCGTCGCGACGCGTAATGAAAAGCACGCGATCGGGCGCGCCGGCATAGGCGCGCGACATCTGGAAGTGGTCGGTGGGATGGCCGGGAACGGGCGTCCACATCAGGATCGGCAGGCCGCTCGCCCGCGTGTAGTAGAGCAGCGAGGCCATGTCCTCGCGGTCTTCGGCGAGGATCGCTTCGAAGCCGCCTTCGCGCGCGGCGCGGATGACGGCCGGTCCCTGGGTGTTCCATCCGCGCAACAGTTTGAACGCATTGCTCTGGCCGACCATGTCGATGAAGCGGGGCGAGAGCGCCGCTGTGTAGAGCCCGGCCGCGACCACGACCGAGACGGCGAGGGTCGCGATCATCCAGCGCCGCGCTCCGGCGCGCAGCAGCCAGACGGCGGCGACGATCGACAGGCCGACGAACGCCGGGGCCGCCCAGTTGGCGTTGGCCTTGGATAGGAAGCCGATGGTCAGGCCGATCGCGATCACCGGCAGGCTCAGGCAGATGAGGACGATGTCGTCGGCCTTGACGTGCGGCCAGCGCATCCGCCGCAGCCCGACGATCAGTCCGGCCAGGATCACGCCCATCAGGATGGGGTGAAAGACGATGAACTGTGCCCCGAAGAACTCGGCGAGGCGGTCGAAATTGAACATCTTGCCGCCCAGGCCCGCATTGTAGGCGGTGTGCGACACGGTGGCGAAGCCGTGATGCAGGTTCCAGACGATATTGGGCGAAAAGACCGCCAGCCCGGCCAGCAGCATCAGCGCGCCGTTCCAGCCCAGAACATGCCCGCGCACGCGGCGGTCGAAGATCGCGGCGACGCCGAGCCCCAGCAGGAAATAGGCGCCGGCATATTTCGACAGCATCGCCAGGCCGATCGCGACGCCGGTCAGGATGGCGGTCAGCCGC
>JAKOQZ010000106.1 GCA_029778105.1 Pseudomonadota bacterium
CAGCTCCGCCTGCCGGATCATCTCATCGACCCCGGCCTGGAAATGCGAGGCCATACGCCGGGCCTTGGCCACCCACTCGCCGATCCCTTTCATCAGGCGCGGCAAATCCTTCGGCCCCACGACCAGGATGCCGACCACCGCGATGACAAGAATTTCGCTCCAGCCGAGATCGAACATCGGCGTCCTGCTTCAGCCCGGGGGGCGCGCGACCCTAGACCTTGTTGGCGTCGGTACGCGCGGTCTCGACCGGCTTTTCGGCAGGCGCGCCGATCTGCGCGGTCGGCTTGGGATCGTCGGCCATGCCCTGCCGGAAATTCTTGATGCCCTTGGCGACGTCGCCCATCACCTCGGAAATCTTGCCGCGCCCGAAGAGCAGAACGAACAAAATGCCGATGACGAGGATGTGCCAGATGCTGAGGCCGCCCATACGCTCATACTCCATAGGGCGCACGCCATCCGCGCGCGCCGCTTTCGGGTATTTTGGCATTTGCGGCGGTATGCCGCAACGCGGATAGCGCGCTCGTCAGCCAACAAACGCCAAACCCCGCCCGGGCTTGGCACGCAGGCGGATCACATCTCCGGTACGCACCCCGGCCGCCGGCTCCAGCACCGCCGTCACCGCCTCGCCCCGCTCCGGCACGGCCGTCACATGCAGCCCGTCCGCCGTCAGGTCCGCCGCCGTCACGCGCAGCGCCGGCCCCTCCGCCGCCAGTTCCAGATCGCGCGGCCGGAACGCCGCGGTCACGCGCGCCCCATCCGCCAGCCCCACCACCGTCACATCCCCGAAAACCGTCGCCGCCACGCCGCCGGCCACGGTTCCGTCACATCGGTTGACCGGCGAAAAGAACGCCGCCGCCCCCAGATCCGCAGGTTTTTCCAGCAATTCCGCCGGCGTTCCCTGCTGCACGATCCGCCCGTCGCGCAGCAGCACGATCCTGTCCGCGCTCATCAGCGCCTCGTCGGGGTCGTGCGTCACAAAAACCACCGCCGCCCCCTCCACCCTCAAAAGCGCCAGCACATCCCTGCGCACATCGTCCCGCAGGCGATCGTCCAGCCCGGAAAACGGCTCATCCAGCAGCATCGCCTGGGGTCTGGGCGCCAGCGCCCGCGCCACAGCGAGGCGCTGTTGCTCGCCGCCGGAAAGCTGATGCGGAAACGAGGCCGCGTGCCGGCTCAGACCCACCAGCTCCAGCAGTTCGCGCGCCCGCGCCTCCGCCACGCCTTTCGCCGCGCGGAACAGCCCAAAGCCCGCATTGGCCATCGCATTCAAATGCGGAAACAGCGCCAGGTCCTGGAACACCAGCCCGACGCGACGCTTCTCCGGCGGCACGAACGCCGTCCCGTCCACCTCGACACCGCCGACCGACACCGTGCCTTCATCGGCCCGCTCGATCCCGGCGATCATCCTGAGAATCGTCGACTTGCCCGAGCCCGACGCCCCGAGCAGGCACACGACCTCCCCGGCCCGCACATCGAAATCGATGCTGTCGGCGACCTTGCGCGCGCCGAAAAACTTGCCGACGCCGCGAAGTGAAACGATGGGCGTCCCGCTCATGGCGCGGACACTATGTGCGAACCACTCGCAAATCCAGCCCCGCCAAGCGGACTAGCCCTCGTCGTCACGCGGCGCGAGCAAATCGGCCAGATCGGCCTCATCCAGCGGGTCCTCATCGGGCGACAGTGCATCCGACGGGCTGGGAACCGCGAACCCGGCCGGCACGCTGGAGTCCAGCAGGCCCGCCGCCTTCAATTCGTCCATACCCGGCAGGTCGCCGACCCGGTCCATGCCGAAATGCTGAAGGAAGGCCTCGGTCGTGCCATAGGTCACCGGACGCCCCGGCGTGCGCCGGCGGCCACGGGGACGCACCCAGCCGATCTCGAGCAACAGATCAAGCGTCCCCTTCGACACGCCAACGCCACGAATTTCTTCGATTTCAGCGCGAGTTACGGGCTGATGATAAGCCACAATGGCAAGCGTCTCGATACCGGCCCGCGACAGGCGGCGCTGGTCGATCGTCTCCTTGCGCAGCAGGAAGGCGAGGTCCGACGCCGTCCGCATCGCCCATTTTCCCCCGACTTTAACGAGGTTTACGCCACGCGGCTGATACAGCGCCTCAAGATCGGTCAACAGCGCGCCAATATCGGCGTCCTTGGGCAGGCGCGATTTCAGAGTCGCCTCATCCAGGGGCTCGGCGGCGGCGAACAGCAAGGCTTCCAGCATGCGCAGATGCATGGCACGATCGAGCTCTGTGTGCTCCGCTTCGGCCGGCTGCGCGCCCTCATCGCCGCCGGCGGAAACTTCCGCCTCCGACGCCTCACCCGCTTCCGGAGCCTCCTCCGGCGCCTCTGGCATCTCGGACGTCGCCGTCTCAGCCGTGGCGGCCTCGGGGCCAGCCTCTGTGTCGATGTCGTCAGGCTCGGTCATGGCACTCAATTGGGCAGCGGCCGCTCGGCTCATATCGGGTGATTTCCTTCCGGGTTCGCCGGGGCGGCGTCAAGTCTCGTCCTGGACCAGCCGCGGACCGGTCGGACGGCGCAGAAAGATCGGGCCAAAGGTCGAAAGCTGACGCAGCTCGAGCCGGCCGTCCTTCGCCATCTCCAGGCTGGCCGAAAAAGTGCTGGCGAGCGCGCTGCGCGACAGGTCTTCCATGGCCTCGGGAACGAATGTGTCGAGGCGGCTCCAGTCGACGGCCATGCCGATCATGCGCTCCAGCCGCTTGCGCGCCTCGTCGATGGCGAAAACCGGCGCGCGCTTCACCGCCATGCGCACGCCCAGCGTGCGTGTGCGCTGGTCGGAATAGGCCTTCAGCAGGTCGAAAATCGAGTCCGACCATTGCGGCGTGCGAACCACCCGCACGCCTTCCGGCTCGCCCCGGAAGAACACGTCCCGGCCCAGCCGGTCCCGCGCCATCAGCCGGCCGCCGGCCTCGCGCATCGCCTGCAGGCGCTGCAGACGGAAGGCCAGGCGCGCCGCCATTTCCTCGCCGCTCGGCTCGTCGGCGTTCTTTTCCGGCTTCGGGAGCAGCAGGCGCGATTTCAGATAGGCCAGCCACGAGGCCATCACCAGATAATCCGCCGCGAGGTCCAGATCCTGCCCCTTCAGCGCCGAGATGAATTCCAGGTACTGATCGACCAGCCGCACGATCGAGATGCGGCGCAGGTCTACCCGCTGCGAGCGGGCGAGCGTCAGCAGCAGATCCAGCGGACCTTCAAAACCGTCCACATCGACGATCAGCAATTCGCCCGATGCGGCGGCCGGCAGCGTCAGGTCGAAGACCGGGTCTTCGCCCTGCCCCTCCGTCTCAACCGTCTGGTTCATACGATCGCGGTTCCGCCACTGATGAGGTGGGCAAGACGTGCCGCACCCTGTTCAGGGTCGAAATCCGACGGGGGGGCGATTCTGTCAAGCGCGGCCTCGGCCCGGCGGGCGGCATCGCCCTCCAGAGTCCGGCTGCCTTTGGCCACCTCGGCCATTTCGCCCATGTCGCCGGAGCAATGCAGCGCCACATCGCATCCTGCGACCAGCGCGCGATAAGTGCGCTCGTCGAACCCGCCGGTCAGCGCGTTCATGCCCACATCGTCGCTCATCAGCAGTCCGTCAAAGCCGATTTCGCCGCGGATCACGCTGTGGATCAGGCGCGACGACCAGGTCGCGCAACGCTCGTCGTCGATCGCCGTGTAGACGACGTGGGCCGTCATCGCCATCGGCATGTCGTTGAGGCTGCGGAATGGCACGAAATCGCTGCGGCTCAGCTCCTCGTGCGGCGCTTCGAGCACCGGCAGCTCTTCGTGGCTGTCTGACTTCGCCCGCCCATGCCCCGGAATATGCTTGATGACCGGCAGCACGCCGCCATCCATCAGTCCCTCGGCCACGGCCCGCGCCAATTGCACGATCTGGTGCGGCTCGCGCCCCAGCGCGCGGTCGCCGATGATTCCATGACCCTCGTCATGCAGCAGGTCGATGCAGGGGCTGCACGACACATTGACGCCGATCTCGCGCAGCTCGGCCGCGATCAGACGGCTGTTCAGCGCCGCCGCCTCTTCCGCGGTCTCGACGTCGCGTTCGTAGATTTCGGCGAACGTCCAGGCCGGCGGCGGCAGACGCCACACCGGCGGCCGAAGCCGCGCCACCCGCCCGCCCTCCTGGTCGATCAGGATCGGCACGTTCGAGCGGCCGGACAGCGCGCGCAATTCGTCGGTCAGGCGCAGGACCTGCTCTTTCGATTCGCAGTTCCGCTTGAACAGGATGAAGCCCCACGGCTGGAGCTCGGCGAAAAAGGCGCGCTCTTCCGGCGTAAGCGCAAGGCCGGAGAGCCCCAGGATCAGGGCGGAATTCATGGAAGACAGGTGACTCGGCTCAGGGCGCGGTGACGTTGCATTGCCCGCCGCGGGTCCGCAAGACCTCGCAGAAAGCGACCGCGTTCTGCTTGGTCTCGAACGGCCCGACGCGCAGCCGGTACCAGATGCCCTTGCCGCCCAGATCGACCCGCTTGATATCGGGCTTCAGCGCGCCGGTCAGATCGGCGTTGCGCTTCTTGAACGCCTGCCACTGGCCGGCGGCTTCGGCGTCTTCCTTGAAGGCGCCGATCTGCACGACGAACGCGCCCGATGTGGCGGCCGCCGTCTGCGCCGCCGCATCTGCCGCGCCGGGGTCCTCGGCCTCGATCTGCGAAGTCAGCGCCGCCGCCTGCTCCTTGGCGGCCTTTTCGGCCGCGATCTGCTCGGCCGAAGGCGCCGCCGTCTCGATCTCGGCGGCCAACGCCGTGTCGCCCTCTTCGGCAGCGCCCGGCGTCTCGATCGTCTGGGCGCCGGCATCGACCGCCGGCTCGGCCGGCGCGGACGGGGGAATATCCTGCGGCACCTCCGGCGGCGCGGCCAGACCGCTTTCCGTCGCTTCCGGCTCGGCGCCGGCAATGCGTTCGTAGATCAGCTTGTCCTGATCGGGCACTTCCACACCGCCGGGATTCTCCGGCTGCACCTTGATGGGGCCGCGCTCTGCGGTGATGACCGGCGGCGCGCCGCGATCGCCCTGTGTGCGGCCCTGCTGATAGGCGACATAGACCACCGCGCCGAACGCGGTGAGAACCAGCGCCGTCAGGATGATGAAGAGCGGCGAACGGGTCGACGTGCCTTCTTCGTCTTCCAGCGTGGCGTCATACATGAAGTCACCGTGGAAACGGCGATCGTACTCCGCCTGATCGAAAGCTCCGCGATCGGTCGTGGTCATCGAAACATCCCCTACGGCGCAGCATCCCCTGGCAGGAGCGCGATTCGCCTCGCTCTGAGGATAGCAGGACAAAGGCGGCGAAATGCGGGCGGCCGGAGGGACGCTCGCGCCCCAATACCTAACGACCGGTTAACTGCACCGGCGCACATACCGTGGAGCGCACCAGAAATCTCTGCTCCCGCCCGTTATCCAGCGAGAACATCCCGCCGCGCCCCGGCACCGCATCGATGATCAGATCCGTCCCAGCCCAGGCCTCGGCCTGGGCGCCGCCGATATAGAACGGCGCACCGTCGATCTCGCCCAGCTTCACGTCATGATCGCCCAGCATGAATGCGCCGGCCGGGTAGCACATGGGCGACGAGCCGTCGCAGCATCCGCCCGATTGATGAAACATCACCGGCCCGTGCTCCGCGACGATGGCGCGCAGCAGCGCCCGCGCCGCCTCCGTGGCCGTCACTTTCGAAACCATGCTCGCCTCCCCGGAAAAAGCGGGCGGCCATCCTTTGAGGGAGAAAGGATGACCGCCCGAGCCCAAGCGTCCGATGACGCGCGGGAGGAGCTCCTAGAAGAACCCGAGCTTGTTGGCGCTGTAGCTGACCAGCAGATTTTTGGTCTGCTGATAGTGATCCAGCATCATCCTGTGATTTTCGCGTCCGATGCCCGACTGCTTGTAGCCGCCGAACGCCGCGTGCGCCGGATAGGCGTGATAGCAGTTGGTCCACACGCGCCCGGCCTTGATGCCGCGGCCCATGCGGAACGCGCGATTGCCGTCACGCGTCCACACCCCGGCGCCGAGGCCATAGAGCGTGTCGTTGGCGATCTCCAGCGCCTCGTCTTCCGTCTTGAACGTCGTGACCGAAACGACGGGCCCGAAGATCTCCTCCTGGAAAACCCGCATCCGGTTGTGGCCGCGCAGGACGGTCGGCTGGACGTAGTATCCCCCTGCCAGATCGCCGTTCAGTTCGGCGCGCCCGCCGCCGGTCAGAACCTCCGCCCCTTCCTGACGCCCGATATTCAGATAGGACAGGATTTTCTCCAGCTGCTCGCTGGATGCCTGCGCGCCGATCATCGTCGCCGGGTTCAGCGGATCGCCCTGCACGATCGCCTCGACGCGCTTCACCGCCCGCTCGATGAAGGCGTCATAGATGTCTTCCTGCACCAGGGCGCGGCTCGGACAGGTGCACACCTCGCCCTGATTGAGCGCAAACATGGCGAACCCTTCCAACGCCTTGTCGAAGAAGGCGTCGTCTTCCGCCATCACGTCCTTGAAGAAGATGTTCGGCGACTTGCCGCCCAGCTCCAGCGTGACGGGAATAAGGTTCTGGCTGGCGTACTGCATGATCAGCCGTCCCGTCGTCGTCTCGCCGGTGAAGGCGATCTTGGCGATCCGGTTCGACGAGGCGAGCGGCTTGCCTGCCTCCAGCCCGAACCCGTTGACGACGTTGAGCACGCCCGGCGGCAGCAGATCGCCGATCAGATCCACCAGCGCCATGATCGAGGCCGGCGTCTGCTCGGCGGGCTTCAGCACGACGCAATTGCCTGCCGCCAGCGCGGGCGCCAGCTTCCACACCGCCATCAGCAGCGGAAAATTCCACGGGATGATCTGCCCGACGACGCCCAGCGGTTCGTGGAAGTGATAGGCGACGGTGTCGTGGTCGATCTCCGAGATGCCGCCCTCCTGCGCCCGCACGCATCCGGCGAAATAGCGGAAATGGTCGATCGCCAGCGGCAGGTCGGCTGCCATGGTTTCGCGGATCGGCTTGCCGTTGTCCCAGGTCTCGGCTTCGGCCAGCGCGGCGAGATTGTCCTCCATGCGCTGGGCGATCCTGTTCAGGATGTTGGCCCGCTCGGTGGTTGAGGTGCGGCCCCACGCGTCCTTCGCCGCATGCGCGGCATCCAGCGCCTTCTCGATGTCGGCGGCGTCCGAGCGGGCGATCTCGCAAAGCAGCTGACCGTTCACCGGCGAACGGTTCTCGAAATACCGGCCGCCGGCAGGCGCCACCCAGCCGCCGCCGATGAAATTGTCATAGCGCGCGCGGAATTTCGGCGTGATCGCGCGGATGAACTCTGGCTTGTTCATGTGAGCCTCCTGTCTGTGTTTCCTCGCCGCGCCCGTTCCGGGCGTCGTGCAGGGCAGAGCGTCGGCCTCCCGCACGTACGAGAAAAGACAGGGTTATCGGAATCGGCCCCGGCGCTGTCGCACGCCTGCGACAGATCGGCGGCTAATGAAGCCCGAGACGGTTCAGCTTGCGATGCAGGGTCGCGCGGCTGATCCCAAGGCTCCGCGCCGCAGCCGAGACATTGCCGTCGGCCCGCGCCAATGCGCGCCGGATCGCGCCGCGTTCGGCGTCGACGAGATCCCCCGGGGTCGAGGCCGGCGCCGCGCTCAACAGATCGCCCGCCGGAAGCTGAGCGGCGATCCTTTCGTCGGTAATCGCGAAGGCCAGCCGGGCCTGACGCGTCGCGCCGACAACCAGATCGTGACGATCCACGGCCAGCAGAGATACCCCGGCCTTGTCCGCGCTGGCCGCCAGGACGATCCGCGCATCCGGGAAGGCCTGATTGAAATTCAACGTCTCGATCGTCCGCGCCGCTTCGGCCAGGGCCCCCGCGATCAGCCCCGCCATTCCGGGCGTCATGTCGCGCCGCGCCGAAGAGACATCCAGCGCCCCGGCCAGCTGGCCCAGATGATCGAAGATCGGCGCATCGATGCAGGTCAGCCCGGTATTGCGGCTGTGGAAATGCTGGTCGCGCTGGATGATCAGCGGACGGCTCTCGGCAAGGCAGGTGCCGATGCCATTGGTTCCCTCACGCTCCTCGCTCCACACCCCGCCCGGCCACAGCCGCCACGACTGAAACGTATCGTCGTCATTGGGCGCGCCGCGCCGCTCGATGGCGACACCGTGCCGGTCGGTCAGCAACACGCAGCACCCGGCATCCCCGACCGACTGGAACAATCTGTCCAGAACCGGCTGCGCCACGCTGACCAGCCCGCCCATCGCCTCGCGATGCGCCGCCAGACCTGCCGCATCCAGTGTTTCCGGCAAGCGGTGCTCGGCGGGGTCCAGCCCGTGCAGCGCCAGAGACCGCCGCCACGAGGCGGCGACGAGCGAGGTCGCAGGGGCGCGCGCATCCGCCGCTACGGCGCGGACATGATCCGTGTGATCTGGTTTGCGGGTTTGCGCCATGGGCGCGTCGCCGCCTCCTGCGTTGGGTGCGCCCTATAACGCGACCTCTCGCAACGGCAAGTCAAGCGGCTGCCCGGGTTCCCGGCGCCCGCCTTAGTTGAGATAGAACGTCACCGTCGTCACGACGCGCACCTGCTTGGCGATGCTGCGGTCGTCGGTGCCGTAGTCGCCCGAATTCAGATCGTGCACCTCAAACCCGCCCTGCGTGGCGGAGCGGATCGAGCCCACCGTGATGCCGGCGTTCTTGGCGAATTCGCCTGCCGCGATACGGGCGTTCTCCGTCGCCTCCCGCAACATGTCGGGCTTCACCGCATTCAGACCCGTGAACAGATAGCGCGGCTGGCTGTCGGTCAGCAGCAGACCCTGCGCGATCAGCTCGCCGAGCTTCTGATAGGCCGCGTCGACGGCCTTCACGTCGCCGGTCGTCACGTTGACCGTTCCGACGATGTCGTACGACTTCTCGGTCAGCACGCCGTTGGAATCGCGGAATTCGTTTTCGGTCACGGACGTCTGGCCTGCAGTCACCGCCGCGCCGTCGAAGCCGTTGCGCGCCAGGAACGCGCGGATCGCCGCCGCATTCGTTTCCACTTCGGCATAGCCGGCCTTGAGATCGGCGTTCGATACCTTGAAGCCGATCTGCCAGATCGCCTGATCCGACTCGACCATCCGCTCCGACAGACCTTTCACGTCGGCGGTGTTGACATGCTCGCGGTTGACCATCGTCTGACCGACGAAATACCCGCCTGCCGCGATGCCGCCGCCAAGCGCCAGAGCCGCAACGACAAGAGCGGCGGGCGAAATCTGAGACATGACTGAGCTCCCAAGGATACGCGCAGAGCTTCAGTCCCGCTTCATGGCGAAATTGCGGACGCCCTAGAGCGGATCGATGTCCAGTCCGAATATCCGTTTATGTTCGACCAGCGCGAAGCGGTCGGTCATTCCGGCGACATAGTCCGACACCACCCGCGCCGTGCCCATGCCGCCCGGGCCGTCGGTGCCCCGCTTCCACTCGTCGGGCAGCAGGCGCGGCTCCTCGACAAAGGCGTCGAACAGCTCGCGCACCACCTTGTGCGCCTTCCGCACCATCCGCATCACCTTGTAGTGGCGGTACATATTCTGGAACAGAAATGCCTTCAGCGCCCGCATCGCCATGTCCATGTCGGCGGTGAAGGCGGCCAGCGGGCGGCCGGCTGCGCGCACGTCCGCGGCCGAGGCGACGCCCACCATCTCACAGCGGCGGCGCGTCTCGCCGATCAGGTTTTCGATCATCCGGCCGATCATCTCGCGGATCGCTTCCTGCACCACCCGTTCCCGGGCGATGCCGGGGAACTGCTCTTCCTTCTCGCGGAACACCTCGCCGACCAGCGGCAGCGCGTAGAGCTGCTCCACCGTGAACAGTCCGGCGCGCAGACCGTCGTCGATGTCGTGATTGTTGTACGCGATGTCGTCGCTCAGCGCCGCGACCTGCGCTTCCAGCCCGGCATAGGTCGAAAGCTCCAGATCGTGCTGGGCATTATATTCGCTGATCGCTTCCGGCAGCGGCTCATTGCTCAGGCGCGGCAACAGCGGCCCGTTATGCTTGGCGATCCCTTCCAGCGTCTCCCATGTCAGGTTGAGGCCGTCGAACGCGGCGTATCGCGCCTCCAGCTTGGTCACCAGACGGATTGCATGGGCGTTGTGGTCGAACCCGCCGAACGGCTTCATGCAGGCCGAAAGCGCATCCTCGCCCGCATGGCCGAAACAGGTGTGGCCCAGGTCGTGCGCCAGCGCCAGCGACTCGGCCAGATCCTCGTCCAGCCCCAGCACCCGGCTGATCGACCGGGCGATCTGCGCCACCTCCAGCGAATGGGTCAGTCGCGTCCGGTAATAGTCGCCCTCGTGATACACAAAGACCTGGGTCTTGTGTTTCAGCCGGCGGAAGGCGCCGGAGTGGATGATCCGGTCGCGGTCACGCTGCAGCGGCGTCCGCGTCCGGCTTTCGGGCTCAGGATGCAGCCGCCCCCGCGTCTCGAAGGCGCGCGTGGCATAGGGCGCCAAACCGTCAGGCGTATCGTGAATGATGACCGAGGGACGCGCCATAACCGGCTGCTCCGTTTGAATTCCAGGCTGTCAGACCCCAATATAGGCACTGTAACCCGCCAGATTTAAGGCATTCCTTCCCATGGACGCCGCAACCGCCACCCTTCCCGTCACGATTTCCGAGGCTGCGGCCCGGCAGATCGGCCAGATTCTGGCCCGCGAGTCGGCCGGAACGCTGCTCCGCGTGGCCGTCAACGGGGGCGGCTGCCAGGGCTTTTCCTACGAATACACCTTCGTCCCGGCGGCAGAGCCGGACGATCTCCTCATCGAACGCGGGGCCGCCCGGGTGGTGGTCGACCCGGTCAGCCTGGAATATCTGCAAGGCTCGGAACTCGACTGGGTCGATGCGCTGATCGGCGCCTCGTTCCAGATCCGCAATCCCAACGCGAAGTCCTCCTGCGGCTGCGGCACCTCATTCGCGCTCTGAGCGGGCGTTTGCCCGCCGCTCGTTTCGGGCTAGCCTCGCGCCATGAAAATCGCCACCTGGAACGTCAATTCCGTCAAGGCCCGCATCGACGCGGTGCTCGGCTGGCTCAAGGAAGCCACGCCCGATGTCGTCGGCTTCCAGGAAATCAAATGCCTCGACGAGGCATTTCCCCGGCTCGAATTTGAAGCCCTCGGCTACAACGTCGAGACCTTCGGGCAAAAGACGTATAACGGCGTCGCGATCCTCTCCCGACATCCGATCGAAGACGTGACGCGCGGCCTCCCCGGGTTTGAGGATACGCAGTCCCGCTATATCGAGGCCGTCATCGCCCCCAAGGGCGGCAAGGCCATCCGCTTCTGCTGCCTCTATCTGCCTAACGGCAACCCCGTCGCGTCCGAGAAATATCCCTACAAGCTGGACTGGATGGCGGCGCTTCAGGCCCGCGTCGAAGCGCTCCTGCCGCTTGAGGAATCCCTGGTGGTCGCGGGCGACTACAACGTGATCCCGACGCCTGCCGACGTGCACGATCCTGCGGCGTGGGCCAAGGACGCGCTCTTCCTCCCCACCACCCGCGCCGCCTGGCGCCGCCTCGCCAATCTCGGCCTCACCGACGCCATCCGCGCCTGCAACGCGCTGCCCGGACAATACACATTCTGGGATTACCAGGCCGGCGCCTGGCCCAAGAACAACGGCATCCGCATCGACCACCTGATGCTTTCGCCGCAGGCCGCCGACCGCCTCGCCTCGGCCGGGATCGACCGGCATGTCCGCAGCTGGGACAAAGCCTCCGACCACGTTCCCGCGTGGTGCACGCTGCAGTGATCAAGCTCACCTTCTGCCTGGTCCGCCTGCCGCACCTCACGCGCGAGGCCTTTCAGGATTACTGGCTGAACACCCACGGCCCGCTCGTTCGCAGCCTGGCCGAAGCCCTGCGCATCCGCCGCTATGTTCAGCTTCATTCGGCCGATCCCGCGATCAGCGCCGATATCCGCGCCAGCCGCAGCGCGCCGGACCAGTTCGATGGCGTCGCCCAGCTCTGGTGGGACAGCTTCGACGACATGGCGTCCGCGCGCGCCGAAGAGGCCGCACCCGCCGCCCGCGCGTTGCTCGAAGACGAGCGCCGCTTCATCGACCTGACGAAATCCCCTCTCTGGTGGGGCGAAGAACACGTCATCATCGGCGGTTGACGCTGCCGCCATTTGACGCAGCACGCGCGTCGATCCTCCGTGCGACTTTGCCCCCGCCTCGGGGCCAAGCACGGAGACCACCATGACGCGTCACACCCTTTTCCGCCGCCTGATCGGCGGCACAGCCGCCATCGCGCTTCTCGGCCTCTCGGCCGAAGCCGCCGAGCTTCAGCTCAAGCGCGTCATGCTCTCGGCCGGCGGCGTCGGCTATTTCGAATATCAGGCCGATGTCTCGGGCTGGGAGACGCTCGAAATCCCCGTCCGCATCGATCAGGTCGACGATGTGCTGAAAAGCGCCGTCGTGTTCGACGATGCCGGCGGCAGCGGCACGATCGAGCTTCAGGGCAAGGACTCCCTGAACGAGATCTTCCGCACCATGCCCATCGGCCCGGAGTCCTTCAATTCTCCGGCCGACCTCTATGCCGCGCTCAAGGGCGAGGAGATATCCGTCTCCGAGCCGATCAGCGCCCGCGGCAAGATCGTCTCCCTCGTCGCGGAGACATCCGAGAAAGACGGCGCCACGATCACCCGCCATCGCATGTCGCTGATGACCGACACCGGCCTCGTCCAGTTCGTGCTCGAGGAAGGCCGCGATATCCAGTTCACCACCGAGGACCTCAACGCCAAGGTCAACCAGGCCCTCACCGCGCTCGCCGCCAACCGGCAGCGCGAACTGCGTACGCTCAAGCTCACCGCCCGCGGCGAGGGCTCGCGCACCGTCACCGTCGGCTTCGTCATCGAAG
>JAKOQZ010000107.1 GCA_029778105.1 Pseudomonadota bacterium
GAGATGTTGCGGGATTTCAGCGTGAGGGCGGTCATGCGAAGCCTTTGGGCGGCGAAATTACGCCCCATGTAATGCATCCCGCGCGGAAATGCCCGTGGCACGTGCTAGGGAGGCCCATGCCCGAACTGCCCGAAGTCGAGACCGTGCGCCGTGGACTGCAGCCCGTGCTGGAGGGGCGGCGGATCGCCTCGGCCGTGGTGCGGCGGAAAGATTTGCGCGTGCCTTTCCCGGATCGTTTCGGAGCGAGATTGACCGGGCGGACGGTGATCCAGCTGCGGCGGCGGGCGAAATACATCCTGGCCGATCTGGACGATGGCGAGACGCTGATCGTGCATCTTGGGATGTCGGGGCGGTTCACGATCTATCCCAAAGGCTCGAACGAGGGCGCGATGCTGGGGGAATTTCACCACGCAACGCCGGAAGCCGCCGCCGGGGCGGGCAAGCACGACCATCTGCTGCTGGAGACCGATGCGGGCGACCGTGTCGTCTATAACGATCATCGCCGGTTCGGGCTGATGCTGCTGGAGCTGACCGGGAGCCTGGATGAACACAAATTGTTCGCAGGGCTCGGGCCGGAACCGCTGAGCCCCCCGCTGGACGGCAAGACGTTGACCCGCCTGCTGGCCGGAAAGGCGACGCCGATCAAGGCCGCGCTGCTGGACCAGCGCGTCGTGGCGGGGCTCGGCAATATCTATGTCAGCGAGGCGCTGAGCCGGGCCGGGATTTCGCCCAAACGCGCGGCGGGGTCGATTTCGCCCGCGCGGGTGGAAAAGCTGGCCGAGGCGGTGACGGCCGTGCTGAACGACGCCATCGCGGCGGGCGGATCGACCCTGCGCGATCACGCCCAGCCGTCGGGCGAGCTTGGCTATTTCCAGCACGCCTTCCGCGTCTATGACCGTGAGGGAACCCCCTGCCCCACGCCGGGTTGTAAAGGCACGATCAAACGCATCGTGCAGGCGGGGCGTTCGACGTTTTATTGTCCGGTGTGCCAGCGCTGAGGAGGGCCCATGACTGTCCACGGAAGCTGCCATTGCGGGAAGACGAAGTTCGAGCTGACGCATCCGCCCGCCGAGACGACCGCGTGCACCTGTTCGTATTGCGCCAAGTCGGGCGCGCTGTGGGCCTATTACCCGCCCGAGGCCTTCAAGCTGCTGACGGCAGAGGGCGATCGCGGGCTCTATCTGTGGAATTCGCGCATGGTGGAGCATTATTTCTGCCCCGGCTGCGGCATGACGACCTATGGCGTGTCGCCGGTCTTCGTCGACTTCAAACCAGATCCTGAGAAAAAGCAGATCGCGGTGAATGCGCGGCTGCTGGACGATGTCGATATCGGGGTGATCCCGGTGACGGTGATCGACGGGAAGAATCTGTGGTGACGGTCTCTTGAGATGTCATCCCGGGCGAAGGGGCAAAGCGCCGCAGACCCGGGACCCAGAAGACGACACGCCGGCGCTTGAGACCCCTGGGTCCCGGCTCTCCGCTTCGCTCCGGCCGGGATGACATGTAGAGAGAGGCGAGACATCGCAGGCGCCAGGGGAGATGCCGATGACCACCTTCGAAACCATCCTGACCGAAATCCGTGGGCGGGTCGGCCTCATCACCCTGAACCGGCCGCAGGCGCTGAATGCGCTGAACGCGCAGCTGACGCGCGAGGTGACGGCGGCGCTTTCGGCCTATGAGGCCGATGAGGGCATCGGCTGCGTGGTGCTGACCGGATCGGCCCGCGCCTTCGCCGCCGGGGCCGACATCAAGGAGATGGCGCCGCAGACCTATATGGACGTCTTCAAGGACGATCTGTTCGCCGCCTTCGAGCATGCGGTCTCATCGTTCCGCAAGCCGCTGATCGCGGCGGTCGCCGGCCATGCGCTGGGCGGCGGCTGCGAGCTGGCCATGCTGTGCGATTTCATCATCGCCGCCGACACCGCCAAGTTCGGCCAGCCGGAAATCAATCTGGGCGTCATGCCCGGGATCGGCGGCTCGCAGCGCCTGACCCGCTTCGTCGGCAAGTCCAAAGCCATGGATATGTGCCTGACCGGACGCACCATGGACGCCGCAGAGGCCGAGCGCTCGGGCCTCGTTTCCCGCGTGGTGCCGGCCGACACGATGCTGGAAGAAGCGCTGAAAGCTGCGGAAAAGATCGCCGGCCAGTCGCTGCCCATCGCGATGATGACCAAGGAAAGCGTCAACCGGGCCTATGAGACGACGCTGGCCGAGGGCGTGCGCTTCGAGCGGCGGCTGTTCCATTCCATGTTCGCCACCGCCGACCAGAAGGAAGGCATGGCCGCCTTTGTGGAGAAGCGCAAACCCGGGTTCAGCCACAGCTGAATCTCGCTAATTGACGCGGGGGGCAGCGTCTGCCTATAACGCGCGCCCCAAGCGAGACACGAGATTATGGCGAACATCAAATCGGCCGCGAAAGCCGCCCGCAAGGCCGTGAAGGCCAAGGCCCGCAACCAAGACCGCAAGAGCCGCGTGCGCACCAGCGTTCGCGCCGTCGAGGAAGCGCTGGCGAAGGGCGACAAGGCCGCCGCCGAGGCCGCCCTGAAGGCCGCTCAGCCGGAAATCGCGCGCGGCGCGACGAAGGGCATCATGCATCGCAACACCGCGAACCGTAAGGTCTCGCGCCTCGCGAAGCGCGTGAACAAGCTGGGCGCGAGCGCCTCGGCCTGATCTGACGGAGCGGATTCTCCGCTCCGTTTCGTCTTGTTTTTCACCTCACGAAACGACGCACGGCGCCGCTAATGCGGCGCCGTATTTGTTGTTTGCGCGCGCCGTCCGCCGACATACGCGTCGCGCTGAATCCCTGTCGGAGACTGCGATTCAGGCGCGCTTTGAATCCAGATGGCGTGGCCATGAATCCTCATTGGAAGATTCTCACCCACAAGAGAGTCTTTCCGCTTGCGTCGTAAAAATGACGTCGCTAATCTTATCCACATCGAGAGACGCCGCCGCAGGCGGAAATATCCGAACAATCCAGATGGATGTAACGTGCTGACGCATGAGTATAGTTGCGTCTGTGCTTAAGTCTGGATTGAGTGGACGGCCTTTCGAGGATGAGCAGGATGGCGGTGGCGCGGGGGCGCCAGCGCAGATCAACCGGGGGACGAAGCGCGAGCGATGAGCGGGATTCAATCCATGCCTGCCGCGCATTACGCCGGCGACGTGACACCGGGCGAGGCCTGGCGCGTCTTGAGCCAAACCCCGCAAGCTCAACTGGTCGATGTGCGCACCAGCGCCGAGTGGCAGTTCGTCGGCCTGCCCGACCTGACCCCGCTGAACCGCCGGCCGCTGCTGTCGGAATGGCAGACCTATCCCGACATGAGCGTGAACGCGGCCTTCGCGGAAGAAACCGACGCGGCGCTGAGCGCCGCCGGCATCGCCAAGACGGCGCCGGTTTTCCTGCTGTGCCGTTCGGGCGCGCGCTCGCGCGCGGCGGCGGCGGCGCTGACCGGCCTTGGCTACAGCGCGGCTTATAACATCGCGCACGGATTTGAAGGCGATCCCGATTCTGACGGGCATCGCGGAGCGATCAACGGCTGGAAAGCCGACAACCTGCCCTGGCGGCAGGGCTAAGGGCTGCGGGCCGGGTTTTTCAACCGCCGCGCCCGCATCCCGGACGAGAGAACATTGGTGGGGACCGGACGGCGCCAAGCGTCGTCCCTTGGGAAAGACAACAATGCTGGAAACCAGCACCGGACCTGGATTGTGGGATGCCGTTCGCGAACGCCTCAAGGCTGAAATCGCCCCCAACGCGTTCGATTTCTTCATCAAGCCGCTGGTCGCGCTGAACGACCAGGCCGAAGAGCTGGTGCTGGGCGCGCCGACGGCGTTCCTGCGCCAGTATGTGCGCGACCATTACGGCGCCGAGATCGCGCGCTTCGCCGAAGAGACGACGGGCATCTCGCCCCGCGTGTCGTATGTCACCGCGACCGGCGCCGCCCCGGCCGCCGTCACGCCGGCGGCGAACGGCCACGCCGCCGCCGATGCGGCGCAGGGCCCGGCCGCGCCCGCCGACAACGCCATCGAACTGGCCATCGGCCAGCCGCTGAACCCGCGCTATACCTTTGCGCAGTTCATCGCGGGCCGGCCCAACCGCTTCGCCTATGAAGCGGCGCTCGGCGTCGCGGAGCAGATTCCCGAAGCCCGCTACAACCCGCTGTTCCTTTACGGCGGATCGGGCCTGGGCAAGACCCATCTGATGCACGCGATCGGCCACGAGGTGCGCCGCCGCCGCCCCGATCTGCGCGTCGTGTACCTGTCGTCCGAGCGCTTCATGAACGGCTTCCTGAAAGCCCTGCGCGAGAAATCGACCATCGAATTCAAGGACATGCTGCGCGCCGCCGACGTGCTGCTGATCGACGACATCCAGTTCCTGGCGGGC